>CAZTYA010000257.1:0-3652 GCA_964617255.1 uncultured Syntrophales bacterium | reverse complement strand
AAGCGCAATGCGACCCGGAATCCATTTCCAGCATTTTACTCCCTGCAAATGGGTCACGGATCGGGAGACTGTGTCGTAATAGCTGATTAACGTTCGTGGTCATTCTGAACGAAGTGAAGAATCTAATAATGACGGTATGTTGAGATGAAGAGATTCTTCGCCTGGCGGCTCAGAATAACGTCATGACACAGTCTCCGGGTCCGGGATGATACCAAGGCTGATGGCAAGCAGGTCCTTTTTCTCTTTTACTCCGGTTTCCGGCTCCGGACCACCCGGGTGTCCTTCCGCCAGTTCACATCGTCTTTCTCGGGGTAGTCGATGTTATAGTGCAAGCCCCGGCTTTCCTTCCGCATCATGGCGCATTCCAGGATCAGGTTGGCCACGGTGGCGATATTGCGGAGTTCGATAAGATCCTTGGTGATCAGAAAATTCCGGTAATATTCATCGATTTCGTGGGAGATCATCTCAATGCGCCGCTTGGCTCGGGCCAGGCGCTTGTCCGAGCGGACAATCCCCACGTAATTCCACATGCAGCGTCGAATTTCGTCCCAGTTGTGGGAGACCACGACCGATTCGTCGCTCTCCGTGGCGCCGCGGGGGTCCCAGGGCGGAATAGACAAATCGCTTTGGGCGTTCTGGGCGAAAAGCTCGGCGATCTTTATATAGGCGCGGTGGGCGTAAACGACCGCCTCCAACAAAGAGTTGCTGGCCAGACGGTTTGCCCCGTGAAGGCCCGTACAGGAAACCTCGCCTAAAGCAAACAGTCGGTCGATATTGGTCTGGCCGTAATGATCGACGTCGACGCCGCCGCACAAGTAATGGGCCGCAGGTACGACGGGTATCTGATCCGTTGTGATGTCAATGCCGTATTCCAGACATTTCTGATAGATGCCGGGAAAACGGTCCACGATGAAATCGTGTCCCCGGTGTGTGATATCAAGAAGCACGTACTCGTCTCCCGAAATTTTCAGTTCCGTGTCAATGGCCTGGGCGACAATATCCCGGGGGGCGAGACTTTCCATCGGGTGGTACTTTTCCATGAAGGTCGAGCCGTCCCTCAGTCGGAGGATGCCCCCTTCGCCGCGCACCGCTTCGCTGATCAGGAAGGATTTGGCCTCCGGATGGTAAAGGCAGGTCGGATGGAACTGAATGAATTCCATGTTGGAGATTTCCGCCCCGGCACGATAGGCCATGGCGATGCCGTCCCCGGTGGCGATGTCCGGATTGGTCGTGATAAGGTAAACTTTTCCGGAGCCGCCGGTTGCCAGGACAACGAAACGGGCGCGGAACGTATGGATTTCATTGTTGTTGATGTCGTAGACGTAAGCGCCCAGGCAGCGGTCCGGCTCCGTGGGCGACAGCGTCCCATTCAGGGCCGATTTCCGGATCAGATCGACGGCAATGTGGTTCTCTAAAATGCGGATATTAGCAATTTGACTTGCTTTTTCATGTAAGGCACGCTCGATTTCCCGGCCGGTCAGGTCTTTGGCGTGAATGACGCGGCGCTTGGAATGGCCGCCTTCCCGTCCCAGGTCGTAGCCGGAAGAGGAACCGTTTGTCGATTTGGTGAAATCAACACCCCACTGCACCAGTTCGCGGATACGGTCGGGGCCTTCGCTGACGACGAACCGGACCGTGTCTTCCCGGCAAAGACCGCCGCCGCAGATCAGGGTGTCCCGGATATGATCCTCAAAGCTGTCTTCCCTGTCCAGAACAGCGGCAATTCCCCCTTGGGCATAGTTGGTGTTGGATTCGGATTTTTCTTTTTTGGTCACCATGGTGACGGTACCCAGGTCCGATGCCTTGATGGCAAAGGATAAACCGGCGATACCGCTGCCCAGCACGAGAAAGTCGGAAGTGAACTCCATGAGGCCGTCCTTTGGCGGAAAAAGATTATTTACAAACCTTTGTCGTTTCTATATACACATTTCGGTCTTTTGTAAAAAAGAAAAAAAATAGGAAAATAATGATGCTGGTACTCGGAATTGAATCATCCTGCGACGAAACGGCCGCATCCGTCGTCCTCGACGGGCGAACCATGCTGTCGAATGTCATCGCCTCGCAAATCGATATCCATCGCAAATACGGCGGCGTGGTGCCGGAAATCGCCTCCCGCAAGCACGTGGAGGCCATTATCCCCGTCATCCTCGAAGCGCTGGAAAAAGCGGAGGTCTCACTTGATAAAATCGAAGGGATTGCCGTCACCTGCGGTCCCGGCCTGGTCGGGTCGCTGCTGGTCGGCTTGTCCACAGCCAAGGCCATCGCCTACGCCCTGAAAATCCCCTTCGTGGGCGTCAATCACCTGGAAGGACATATCTCATCGATTTTCCTGATGGAAACCCCACCCGAACCCCCGTTTGTCGCCCTGGTTGTCTCCGGGGGGCATACGAACATCTATGTTGTGGAACAGGGGGGTAAATGTACCCTGAAAGGCCAGACGAAGGACGATGCAGCGGGGGAGGCCTTCGACAAGGCTGCGAAAATGCTGGGTATTGGTTATCCGGGAGGTGTGGTTATCGACAGGAGGGCCAAAAACGGCGACTGCCGTAAATACGATTTCCCGCGGGCGATGCGGGACAGCAACGATTTCAGCTTCAGCGGCTTGAAGACATCACTGTTGAACATGTTGAAAAAGCGGTCCGAACCCTTCTTGCCGGATGAATTGAACGATGTTGTCGCGAGCTACCAAGAGGCGATCATCGATGTTCTGGTTGAAAAGACCCTGCGTGTGGCCAAACAGATGGGCGTTTCCCGGGTTGCGGTCTGCGGCGGCGTGGCCGCCAACAGCCGCCTGCGGGTGCGCTTCAACGATGACGGGAAAAAACAGAACATTGATGTGTTCATCCCGCCTCCGGTTTTGTGTACGGACAATGCAGGAATGATTGCCGTCGCGGGTCATGCACTCCTGAAGCAGGGTATCCGGTCAACCTTGGATTTGAACGCCGTTTCACGCTGGCCCGCGGTCGTTTCCTGAAAGGGATGCAAGCCTGAAACATGGAAAAGGGATTTTTGAAGCGATATTTCATCAACTTTTATAATAAATTCATCAGCCTGAAGGGAGAGCCCAAAAATATTGCCATGGGCTTCGCCATGGGGGTCTTTGTGGGGGTGACGCCGACCATTCCGTTCCATACGGGATTGCTGGTCGCCCTGGGCCTGGTTTCCCGTCAGAATATCACCTCGGCCTATATCGGCGCCTGGGCCATTTCAAATCCCCTGACGGTCGCCCCTTTTTATTTTCTGGAATATCAGATCGGCAAATACCTCCTGGGCATGGGAAACCAGCCCCTGGTCCTGAATGATTATTCCATCATGAGCATCATGAACTTCGGCTGGGACGTGACGCTGCCTCTGCTGACCGGGGGCTTGATCGTGGCGCCGTTCTTTGCCGTCCCCGCCTATTTCTTAGCCCATCGGATGGTCCTGGCCATCCGCCGGAAAAGACATCATCATGTCGAACACCCTTAACTTATTGAGAAAGCATCACATTCGACCGAACAAGCACTACGGTCAATCTTTTCTAGTTGATGATGACATGTTCCGAAAAATCGTCATGGCGGGTCAAGTGAAGCCTGGCGATACGGTTGTCGAAATCGGGGCCGGTCTGGGTGTCATGACGCATCTGATTGCCGAAACAGCCGCAAAAGTCATC
>CAZTYA010000256.1:0-3653 GCA_964617255.1 uncultured Syntrophales bacterium | reverse complement strand
CACACGGCGTCGCTGGCCGGAAACGACGAAATCAACGCCGCCGCCTTCCGGCAAAGCGGCATCATCCGGGCCCGGGATAACGAACACATGTTCGGCCTCACCAAGGCCTTTGCCCGCCAGCCCATTCCGAAGCAAAACAGCGCCCTGGTGGTCACCTATACCGGTTCCCTGGGCGTCGCCGCAACCGATATGCTCTACACGAACGGGATGCGACTGGCCGATCTGGAAGCGGACCGGAAGGAACGGCTCCTGAAGATCCTGCCGGATTATGTCAAGAACCTGAACCCCGTCGATTTTTCCTTCAGCATGGATGCGGAGCAGTTAATCCAGACGCTGCAACTGGGAATTGACAGCAACGATGTGGGCGGGTTGATCGTGGTGCTCCAGGGCGAAATCCTCGGCACCTTCCTGGAACCCTTGAAAGCGCTGGATTATAAAGGGAAACCGATCCTGACCTGCGTCGCCTGCAAGGAATTCATGATGGAAGACGTCATCGCTTTTGAAAAGGCGGGATTCCCGGTGTATGCAACGGTCGAAGCGGCAACGGAAGCACTGGCCACCATGTACCACTACGGCCGGTATCGGACGGAACAAGAAAATCTCTGAGATCCCCTAAAGACTCCCTCTTCCCTTTATTGTGTCTGCCTCCCGAAGGGAAGGGGGAGATCGCTTTTCTCCCCGCCACACAGGATGAAATTAAGTCTTGATCGCTGAAGGAAGGTCTGCAAGGAATTTCCAGGATAGAATTTGAATACCGGATCTAACATAATGATCATCCCCTCCATAAACAACGTATAGATGTTCGCGGGGCGAATCGGCATACTTCGACCATTTCTCGAGAGCGGAGAAATAATCTTTCGTTACCGTCTGACCGGATTTCATTTCCACGGCAATGACATCATTCCCTATTTCATAAATCAGGTCGACCTCGGTTCCGATATTATCCCGCCAGAAGAAGAGATTGGACGGCAACCCGTTGTTGTAAAGATTCTTCAGCAATTCACTGATCACCATATTTTCGAATAATGCCCCCCTCATGGGATGTATCGACAACTGATGCCTGTCCTGGATACTTAACAACCAAGCGGCAAGTCCTGTATCGTGAAAGTAGAGTTTTGGTGTCTTGACCAGCCGCTTCCCATAATTTTGATTATAGGGCTGAAGTAAGAAAACAATGTAACTGGCTTCGAGAATGGAAAGCCAGGCTTTGGCCGTGTTATGCGTAATACCGCAGTCATTACCCAAACTTGCAAGATTCAACAATTGGCCCGTTCTGGCGGCGCACATACGCAGGAAGCGCTGAAAAGAACTGAGATCCCGAATATTAAGCATCTGACGGACATCCCTCTCTATATAGGTCATGACATAATTGGCATACCAGCCGGCCGGTGGTATTTTCCGGTCATACAGGGGTGGGTAGAGGCCTTTCCATATCAAGTCATCGGCCTCGACATCGAAATCAGGCGTCGCTCTCAACTCCGACAGGGAAAATGGAAGCAATTGAACCAGACCGACACGGCCGGCAAGGCTCTGTGTAATGCCCGAAAGAAGATCGAAATGCTGAGAACCAGTCAGAATAAACAATCCCGGCCGGGGATCATGGTCAACCATACCCTGAAGGTAAGAGAAAAGGACGGGGCAGCGCTGCACTTCATCCAATATGGCTCCTGATGGAAATCTTGCCAGAAAGCCACGGGGATCTTCGAGGGCGAACTCCCGTTGGTCCGGATCCTCGAGAGAAACGTAAACCTTTTCCGGATAAACAAACTTCACCAAGGTTGTCTTCCCGGATTGTCTCGGTCCGGTTAAGGCAAGGACCGGATAGTATTGACTCCATTCCTGCAACACTTTTTGAGCTGTTCTGTTGATCATGACTTATCCCCTACTGGATTATTTGCTATTCGTCAATAGTATTTACATATTGTAAACATTAGGCGCGGCAAATCGATAAAAGAAATTCATGGGGGATGATGTGATTGCCTTGGAAAGGATAGAATTCCCGGTGTATGCCACCGTCGAAGCAGCAACGGAAGCCCTGGCCACCATGTACCACTACGGCCGGTATCGGACGGAACAGGAGAATCTCTGAAATCCCCTAAAGACTCCCTCTTCCCTTTATCGTTTCTGCCTCCCGAAGGGAAGGGGGAGATCGCTTTTCTCGCCGCCGGGAAGGTAGGGTTTGAGCAGGGCCGTCCCTAAAACGACGTCCTGTTGAATCTGCCGCACCAGCTCATCCGCTGATGGGAAGCGCAGCTCATCCCGGAGGCGCTCAATAAAATAGACCTGCAGGGTTTCGCCATATATTTCCCCTTGAAAATCAATAAGATGGACCTCTATCGTCCTATCACCGTTGCCGAACGTCGGATTGTATCCGATATTTAAAACCGCCGCATATCTTGTTCCGTGCAACAGGACAATGGCCGCATAAACCCCCGTCCGGGGAACCAGCACCTTTTCCGGGTCCAGATTGGCCGTCGGAAACCCCATGCCCCCGCCTCTCTGATGTCCCTTGACGACGGTTCCTTTCAGATTATAGGGACGGCCCAGAAAATCGGCCGCATTTTTAACCTGCCCATCGAGAATCAGGTTCCGGATCAGGGTGCTGCTGATAACCGTGTCGTGGAACTTGACGGCGTCGATCACCGTCACGCCGAAGCCCAGCTCTTTTCCATATTCTTCCAGGAGCTGCTGCTTTCCTTCCTTGCCGCGGCCGAACGTATAATCGTGGCCGATAAAGACCTTTTTCACCCGGAAGCGCTGCCAAAGGACATCGCAGATAAAAGACCGCGCCGTGGTCTGGGCGTACTCGAGAGAAAAGGGAATGAGGAAAACCGCATCGATCCCGATTTCTTCCAGGATAGCCATCTTTTCCTCAATGGTCGCAATCAGGTAAAAGGGCCGCCGATCGGGATGAAGCACCATTTTGGGGTGGGGATCGAATGTAATGACCACGGCCCGGGAACCGACCTGCCGCGCCTCCTCGATGATCTGGTTGAAGATGTAACGATGCCCGACGTGGACGCCGTCAAAGTTGCCGATCGTCACATAGGCATCATAGAATTCAGGTGTGATTTCCTCAAGGGATTTGAAGATCTTCATGGGTCAGGATATTTTCGCAAGCCTCCGTATTTGCGCCCTACCATAGCACTAACGTCGGCAATTTCAAGCTCATTTTTGCCTTGACAAGCATTCCGGTGATGGGTATAGAGAACCAGCGTGCCGAAGTGGCGGAATTGGTAGACGCGCTAGGTTCAGGGTCTAGTGGGCGTACGCCTGTCCGGGTTCAAATCCCGGCTTCGGCACCAAATGAATACAAGGGGTTGGCTGTGTTGTCGGTCAGCCCTTTTTTCTTTTTTGGAGAATTGATTGGCATTGAGCATTAATAGACAAATTTAATTTGATTTTCCCATCCGTTTTCTGTAGAAAAAGGCTGCTGATTAATGGTGATTTTTCGGGTCTAGGGAAGTCAACCCAGGAGTTGATTCGTCCTTAGAGGAATATGATGGTCGGGCCGCCATCTGACATGGATGTCAGATGGTTTTTTTTATTTAAAAACGTCCCTGATAAAGGCGAATGGATGTTCATGGATATATTTCGATTCGTCGCAGTGATAAGGATAATTTGTTGAAGACACGATATTTTTGCATCATTTT
>CAZTYA010000255.1:0-3659 GCA_964617255.1 uncultured Syntrophales bacterium | reverse complement strand
GGTTGAGGATCGCCTCTTCCGTCTCGTCGTCCCGCTGTATTGTGGGACTGCCGCATTTCTTACAAGTGCCGTCCGGATTCGGCGGGTTGCTCTTGATATTGTAGATCTCCTGACAGTCAGCGTTGGAACAGGTTCTGCGCGTGGTCAATCGATCCAGGATCACGTCCCGGGGCACTTCCAGATTCACGACAAAATCCAGTTTGATGTTCAGTTTTTTCAAGAGTTCTTTCAACGCTTCCGCCTGAGGAATCGTCCGGGGAAATCCATCCAGGATAAACCCTTTCTCACAATCCTTTTCCTTGAGCCGCACGCCCATAATGTCCATGATCAGGGAATCCGGTACCAGATCGCCCCGGTCCATGTAACCCTTGGCCTGTTTACCCAAATCCGTGCCTTCCTTTACCGCCGCCCGGAGAATATCTCCCGTCGAAATCTGAACCGACCCGTCCGTCTCCGTCAGCAGTTTGGCCACGGTGCCCTTGCCGGCGCCCGGCGCACCCAAAAGGATAATCTTCATAAGTCCTCCTTATTATTTATGATTTATTGATATTGCCATTCCATACATCGGGCGGGAATATAGGTGAAAACACCGATGGGGTCAAGAAAATCCTTGTACCTTTAACTCCAATGCATGAACAAATTCGGAAAGCAGGATTTGACTATCTTTCTTACTGTTTCGATTTGAATCGCTCTTCTGTACACTGCATGCTTGCTAACTTTTGTGATTTATGCGAAATGCGGTATAAAAACGAAGAAGATCGGCGGCGCAGTTACAAATAATATTCAGGACAAAAGGAGAAAGACAAAAATGAAACGTGCATATCTGCCGGTATTGGTCCTGGTGATTTTTTCCCTGATCGGCTGTGGTTCCCGAACGATTAAATACAACGCGACTCTTGGCGATCTGCGATGTTCATCCTCCCGCTCTGTAGCCGTTGCCGTGCTGGACGAGCGGCCCTATGTCCTGAGAAAGCAAAAAGAGCCCAATTACGTGGGGTTGATGCGCGGCGGATACGGCAACCCTTTTGATATGTGGACGGAAAGCGGGGCGCCGCTGGCGGACGATATGCTGAGTACCATAGCCGATTCGCTCAGCGCTAAAGGATTTGCCGTCACACCGGTGAAAACCTCCGCAGCGGATTCTATGAATTCGGTCCTGACCAAACTGAAAGATTCCCGCGCCGAACGCCTTTTATTAATCGACATGAAGGAGTGGTACAGCGATTATCTGCCGGAGGCCTTTGCGGCGGAAAGATCGACTCTCTTTGTCAATCTGGAAGTAACCGTATTTGATCGCAATCAGAAGAAACTGGCAAAGCATAATCTGCAGGAAGTACTCGACCTCCCGTCGGGATGGCCCTACGATACCATTCCCGATATTTATCAGAATAAAATCAGCAAGATGATTGATGATGCCCGAATCTGTGGCGCGCTGAAATAGGATTTTATGGCGTGCTTCTTACATCCGGCACAGATCATGCGGCCCAGGTTCAGCGGATCGATTCTCTTTCCCTGCCGGGATGACGACAACCCTTTCATCCGTAAAGAGAACCTACATTCGATGAGCAGCGGCCGGACATGCAGATTATTTTCTGCACCGGACATATCAAATCCAGCACAAAAGAAGAGGCCCAAATGCATGGTATCAGGGAATTTGCCCTGAAACAGGTTAACCCGAGCATGCTGGCGGCCTTATTTCGTAAAGTGCTGGATAAATGATCTGCGTCTATCTGGTTTAATTGACGGTTTGATTTCAGGTTGGCGGTTTATCCCCATTCATCTCATACGATCCAGTTCCTGCCGGACCGCCACAGCCAATTTCTCCTGAAGGTAGGGTTTTTTTACATAGGGACCGGCGCCCAAGGCCTGCGCCGCGTTAACCCGTTCCGTCTCGGCAAAGCCGCTCACGATGACCGCCTTCTGGTGTGGATGCCGTTCCAGGACACGCCGGTAGGTGTCCAGGCCGTCCATGCCGGGATCCATGATCATATCCAAGACCAGCAGATCAACCCGATGATCCTCCAAATAGGCCACCGCCTCTTCCCCGCTGGACGCTGTGGCAACCTGATAGTTCAGCTTACGCAGCATCGCCGCTGCCAAATCGCGCTGTCCTGCCACATCGTCCACGACCAGAACGGATTCGCCCTGTCCCATATATTCAGTCATGCAAACCGGCAATGCTTCGGTTTTCATTTCTTCCCGGGTAAACGGGAAATAAAGGATAAAGGTGCTTCCCTTTCCTTCTTCACTGCGGACATCAATGTAACCCTGGTGATCCTTGACCGTACCCCAGACCACCGCCAGGCCCAAACCTGTACCGCTTCGTCCCATGACCTTCTTTGTATAAAACGGTTCGAAGATCTGCTTGATATCCTTCGGCGAAATCCCTTCTCCGGAATCGGATACGGAAAGCACCACGTAATCACCCGGAACGACTTCATCATATCCTTGAACCGGTCGGTCCAGATATTGATTGGATGTCGCAATGGTTGCCTGCCCCCCATCCGGCATGGCCTCGGCGGCATTGGCAACAAGATTCATGATCGTTTTGTGCAATTGTATCGGGGACCCCTTGATGGGCAATAATTCCCTTTCCAGGCGCGTTTCAATCATGACGCCGGGATGAAAAACCGCCAGTTTCTCGAATTCGGGTGTACTCAAATAATCCAGAATCAGGGTATTCAGATTGATTGCCTCCCGTGCCTGAACCCCTCTTCGGGCAAGGGTCAGCATGTCCTGAATGATCGCCGCCGCGCGCTCACTGGCGCCTTTGATCTGAGTAGTATACGGTCGCAAGGGATTGAATTCGTCCATGTCCTGCAGGAGCAGTTCGGCATAGCCTCCCACGACGCCGAGCACATTGTTGAGATCATGGGCCACGCCGCCCGCGAGAAGCCCCAGGGCCTGCATCTTTTCCGCCCGCCGGAGCCGTTCCTCCAGTTCCAGGCGCGCGGCCTCCGCTTTTTTACGTTCGGTGATATCATGCCAGGAACAGTACAGAACTTTTTTTCCGCGAATAACAATGGGGGCCAGGGTGACCTCGACCGGAAACGTCGCCCCGTCCAAACGGACGTGTTCCCATTCAAAACGCTG
Source organism: uncultured Syntrophales bacterium (assembly GCA_964617255.1). Taxonomy (GTDB): domain Bacteria; phylum Desulfobacterota; class Syntrophia; order Syntrophales; family JAAYKM01; genus JAAYKM01. Next base: position 566 of record CAZTYA010000255.1, on the reverse strand, counting down.
AAGGCCTTGCTGATACGCGTCATCGATTAATTTCATGACCTTGGTAATCGACGATTGGCCGTCCGGTTGTCGTGCCGGAGACAATTGCCAGGGGACGATGTTAAGAATCTCATCGCGATCATGATACCCGAGAATTTGCACGGCGGCCTTGTTGCAATCGATGTACGTAAACCCATCTACCAGCCAGCAGGGATCAGGCGAGTTATTGAAGAGATCCCGAAAGCGCTGTTCGCTCTCCTGTAATTCATCCTCTGCCAGCTTGCGCTTGGCCAGCTCTTCCAGGAGTTCCTGATTGTATTGATCGATCCGTTGTTGCGACCTGCGCTGCGCATAAATACCCCAGACCAGCACAGCAACAATACCCAGCACCAACAGGGCGATCGCGATGCCGAACCAGCGATAACGGGAAATCGATGCAAGCCAATGGCGGGCGTTGATATCGATGCCTAAAACAGCGATGACCTGTCCTGTGGCAGGATGAATGACAGGGGCAAGCCCCGTGATCCATTCACCCCACTTATCGACATAAGGGCCTTCCACCAGGGCGGTACGCGTCGCATAAATGC
>CAZTYA010000254.1:1836-3684 GCA_964617255.1 uncultured Syntrophales bacterium | reverse complement strand
CAGACGCTTGCCAAACTGGATCTCAGTGCCGATATTAACAGTGAGTTTCGGGAAGCTCCCGGCAGTATTATTGCCGATATTCAGACGCAGTCGATCCTCGACATCACAACCGCACCGGCCATTCCTTCGGGGGAAAAACGCTGGTGGGGTATCGGCCAGGGCAATCTTCGCGTAACCGCCCTGCAGGTTGCCAATGCGTACGCGGCGCTGGCCCGTCGCGGGGAGTATAAACCGCCGCGGATGGTGATTGACCCTGATGATCCGATGAACAGCAAACACACCCGCAGGATATCCCTTCATGCCCCGAACCTGGCCGTGTTGTACGATGGAATGCACGCGGTGGTCAATGAACGCGGCGGATCGGCATACGAGGCTTTTGCCGACAGCGGACTGAATGCACTGGGATTGAACATCTTCGGCAAAACCGGTTCGACGGAACGACCTTTTAATGCGTGGTTTGCGGCGTTTGTTACCGATTCGGCGGGACGGGCGATTTCGCTGGCGGTCGTCGCCGAAGAGGGACAAAGCGGAGGCAAAGACGCCGCCCCGCTGGCGCGGGAAATCATTCGGTTATGTCATCAGGCGGGCTTCATCGGGACCAAAACCGCCACCCCGTAAGGATTACAGTCCCTGCTCAATATAAGGCATGGTCTTTTTGAGGATTTCCCCCACGACCGGGGCGGCAACACGTCCGCCGCTGTAGCCTTTATTCAGTGCCCGGTTGGGTTTGCGAATGGATACCATCACCACGACTTTGGGATTTACGGCCGGGGCGCCGCCGACAAAGGATGCAACATAATTGGAGGTATCATACCCGCCGGTAGGCAATGCGATATTGGCTGTGCCGGTTTTGCCCCAGACCTGAACGCCTTCGAGGGCGGCCTTGTCACCGGTGCCTTCGTTGACCACGCCGGACAGGGCATTGCGGACAATCCAGTGGGCGACTTCGGGTTTAATGATAAAGCCGGTATTTCCGGCCGGTTCATGCAGTTTCGTGATATTGCCCTGTGAATCCACGACGGCCTTGACGACATGGGGCGTGACGAGACTGCCGCCGTTGGCCAGAACCGCATAGGCTCGCAGCATTTGAATGGCATTGACCAGGATTTCATGGCCGAAGGGGATACGTGTGACGCTGTATCCGGACCATTTGGACACCGGATAGAGCAGGCCGGGGTCTTCGCCGGGCAGATCAATTTCCGTTTTCTTGCCGAAACCAAAGAGCTTCAGGCCGTCATACAGCCGTTTCTGGCCCATCTTCAGGCCAATTTTAGCCATGCCGACGTTACTGGATTCGATGAGGATTTCACGCACGGTGAAGTTGCCGTAGCGATGATTGCCGAATTCGCCGATGCGGTACTTGCCCCAGTAGCCGTCTTCGCAATAAAAGACCTCGCGATAGCCGATGGCGCCGCAATCCAGCGCGATGGCCGAAACGATAGGTTTGATAATGCTGCCCGGTTCGTAAGGGTCGGTCAGAATACGGTTTTTGAGATGATCGGCCTTTTCCGTATTAAAGCGGTCCGGGTCGAAATCCGGCAGGGATACCATAGCCAGAATCGCCCCGGTTGTGGGGTCCATCATAATGCCAATGGCGGATTCGGCTTCGTATTCTTTCATTTTATCCAGCAGGGCCGCGCGGACAAACTGCTGGATGGTCGAGTCGATGGTCAGGATGATGTTGCGTCCCATGACCGGCGGATCCACGGACGGTTCCGCTCCGGCGATCGTCCTGCCGCGGACGTCCACGACCCTGTATTCCCGGCCGTCGCGGCCGCGAAGTACCGAATCGTACTGCTTTTCGATCCCGGTCTTGAAACGAAGATACAACGAGCTGTTTCCCTCGGG
>CAZTYA010000254.1:1565-1826 GCA_964617255.1 uncultured Syntrophales bacterium | reverse complement strand
CCCCTGCTTGAACAGGAGCTTGAGTTCCTCCCGGGTAATGTCTCCGACGTATCCGATCAGGTGGGACAGGGATCCGGTCTCCACGTAGTTCCTGCGAGGCTTGGCGTGCCACGTCACCCCGGGAAGCTCGTCCAGGCGTTCCGCGACCGCGACGATCACGGGATAGGGAACGGCGCCGATCACCTCGACGGGCTGGTAGAGATGATAATAGGAGGGCGGTATTTTCGAACGCAGCTCTTCGACCGGGCGTCCCGTCAACTC
>CAZTYA010000254.1:0-1555 GCA_964617255.1 uncultured Syntrophales bacterium | reverse complement strand
TTGGCCTTCAGCTCCTCCACGGGCCGACCGGTTAGCTCCGCAAGCTTGAGGAATACGGTATCCCGCATCTCCGCAGGAAGCTCCGCGGGCACGATGTCCAGGGCGAAGGAATCGACGTTGAGCACCAGGGGTATGTTGCCGCCTCGATCGTAGATCTCCCCGCGCTGGGCGGGAAGGACCGAGGATTGACGGGATATGCTTGCGGCCTGGGAACGGAACTCCCCTCCCCGCAGGATCTGCAGGTAGAACAGGCGTCCCGTGTAAACCGTCAGGATACCGACCGCCAGGAGGCGGAAGAGGAGGACCCGTCTCGGATCGGCGGGCTTCGATTCCGGTACCAGGTCGCTCATCCGCGGTTCCGCGTCGTAACGTAGAGGGACTTCAACAGCCCCAGGATGAAGAACAGGACCGGAGCCAGGACTGCGTTATAGGCGGTCTCGATCCAGAGGATCCTGTCCAGGAAATCGTAGCCGTGTATGAAGGCAGGAAAGGCGAAGCTCAGGACGGCCGTGGCCAGGGCCTTGAGCAGGGTCGCGGCCCCTCCGAACAGCATGGGCATCAGGACCCGGTCGATATAAAAACTGCCGGAGATCAGGTTGAAGCCGAAGGAGACCACGGTCCTCACGAAGGCGTTGAATCCCAGGGGGGCGGAGGAAATGAAGTCCTGCAGGATACCCGACAGAAATCCCGCCGCGATCCCCTCGGTGCGGACGTTCTGGAAGGCCACGTACACGATGACCAGGAGGGCCAGGTCCGGGATGACGGCGTATACGGCGACGGCGTGAAGCCATGTGGACTGCAGCAACGAACAGCCGACGGAAGTCGCGACGGTGATCAGGATGGTCTTGAGCATCTCAATCCTCCGTCCCGGCTTCGGGGAAGACCACGAAGACGTATTCCAGACGCGCGAAATCCAGCACGGGTTCCACGTCGATGTCCAGGGAAGTCTGGTAATCGGCGGAGAGGATTCGGGTTACGCGGCCGATGATCACGTCCCGGGGATACAGGGACTGGAAACCCGAGGTGACGATTAAGTCGCCGTACTGAATTTCGTCCTTGGCTCTTTTCTTGATATAGCGCATCGTAAGGGGGACATCGGGGCTGCCTCCACCGGAGACAAGGCCTTCGTAGCGGGTTCGGTCCAATCGGGCGGATATGTGGGCGGAGGCGTCGAAGATCGGGGAGATTATGCTGGAAGCCTTGCCGACTTCCAGGACTCTGCCCACAAGGCCCTCGGAGCCGTCCTGGTAGGCTACGACGGGCAGGTTCTTGCGGAGGCCGTCCTTCATCCCCTTGTCGATCACGAAGGTCGAGTAGAGGTTGCCGGGGTCCTTGGCGATGATCCGGGCGGAGACGGCCCGATAGCGAGCTTCCTGCAGGTAGCCCAGCTGGTATCGGAGCCGCTCGTTCTCCCGCTTGAGGTCCGTCAGGCTTCGCTCCAGGTTCTGGTATTCCTCCATACGCCGTACGAGCTCCCTGTACCGGGCGCGGAGATCCCGGAGTTCGGAAACGCTGGTCAGGGTCCCGGACACGAAATTCCCTACCGTATCGAACC
>CAZTYA010000253.1:0-3695 GCA_964617255.1 uncultured Syntrophales bacterium | reverse complement strand
GTGGGGTTGTAGCTCAGCTGGGAGAGCGCTTGAATGGCATTCAAGAGGTCAGGGGTTCGATCCCCCTCAGCTCCACCATATTAAATCAGGGGGGACATGGTCTATGGCCCTTCTTGCCCAAGTCACAGAGTTCTGAAAACGAACCTCCATGCAAAGACCGCTCAAGCTGAAGATTCCAAGACGCCTAAACGATACAAGAACAACCATTGCGCATCATTTACGTGACCAAGGCGCAAAGATTGCCTTGGCCTTGATGTTGGGTGGTCGTCTGATGAAGGGAGACTCGAACGGTGAAATATAATTATTCCGACCTTTTGGACCGGATGCCCGATGCGGTTTATTTTGTTGATACCACAAGAAAAATTACCTATTGGAACAGGGCAGCCGAAAGAGTCAGTGGATACCTGGAATCGGAAGTGGTCGGGAAAAGCTGTGCGGACAACATCTTGGTGCATGTGGATGAAAGAGGCGCATGCCTTTGTCTCGCCCAATGTCCCCTGACGGCAACGATGGCCGACGGGATTTCGCGGGAGGCAGAAATTTATTTACACCACAAGGACGGCCATCGCGTTCCTGTGTTTGTTCGGGTGAGTCCGTTAAAGGATGTGCAGGGCAATATTATCGGTGCCGCGGAACTATTCACCGATAACAGCTCCAAGGAGGCCATGCTTCTCAGGATCAAAGAGCTGGAAGAACTCGCCATGATCGATACCCTGACCCGCCTGGCTAACCGTCGCTATATCGAATCGGAACTGGAGGTGCGCATTCAGGAACGAAAGCGCTATAACCTCCCGTTCGGTCTTCTTTTTATGGATATTGATCATTTCAAACGCTTTAATGACGACTACGGTCACGACGTCGGCGACCGCGCTTTAATGACGGTGGCCAATACGTTACGTTCGTTGGCGCGACCTTACGATCTTATCGGACGTTGGGGGGGCGAAGAGTTCATTGCGATTATCCGCAATGTAGATATGTTATTGTTGACCAGTATCGGAGAACGCCTAAGAAGTCTGGTCGGGAAAACCTATATCAACGTCGACGGGAAGAATATCGGCATCACATTGTCTGTCGGAGCGGCGATCGCCAATGACGAGGATACGCCGGTTTCGATTTTAAAAAGAGCCGATATGCTCATGTACCTGAGCAAGGAAAATGGGAGAAATTGTTTAACCGCCGAAGTTTAATTTACGGGGCCTGGGGAACTCGTTGATCTCACATACATCAGGATGTCCCCCAATGATGTCACATTAAAGGAGCAGAAATGGATAAGGCAAAACAGGGTGATTGCGTGAAAGTACATTACCGGGGGTCGCTGGATGGCGGTCAGGTTTTTGATTCTTCTCAGGACCGCGAGCCTCTCGAATTTACGATTGGCGAAGGTAGGGTCATTGCGGGATTTGAAGACGCCGTCATCGGTATGACAACTGGAGAAGAAAAAACCGTCCGCATCCCTTGTGCCGAGGCCTATGGGCCGCGCCGGGAGGATATGGTCGCCGTTTTCAGCAGCGGTCAGTTTCCGGAAGATCTGGCGCCTGCGGTCGGCCAGATCCTTCAGTTAAAGCGCGATGACGGTATGCTGATCCAGGTCATGGTGACGGATGTCACGGGCGATCAGGTGACCCTGGATGCCAACCATCCTCTGGCGGGGAAAGATTTAATCTTCGATCTGAAGTTGGTCGAAATCGCGGCCGAATAAGCACAAAAAAAGCGGGATAACCCGCGAGGCTTCAACGTCAGGGGCTTGGGGCTACCACAGCGGCTGCTTGGTATGGAGGTGAAGATGGTTAAGGAGATCAAGAATATATCTCCGATACTGGAAGAGGATCACCGGCCCTGGGGTTACTACCGGGTCTTGAGCGACGAGGTGACCTGCAAGGTGAAGAGAATTGTCGTTTACGGCCATCAACGCTTGAGCCTGCAACGCCATCAGCATCGAGCCGAGCATTGGTATATCATCGCAGGGGCCGGGGTGGTCACAATAAATGATGAGGAAATACCGGTAAGATCTGGCCAATCCGTCGATATTCTGCAGGGTTCGTGGCATCGCATGTCAAACCCGGAAGCGGATGACTTGGTGTTCATTGAGGTGCAGACAGGCACATATTTCGGCGAGGATGATATCGAGCGGCGAGAGGATGACTATGGCCGTCTGTGATCCCGGGGAAGATCGGCGCGCCGACCTGAGTGCATCGACGCAGCTCAAACGCGAAATGATGGACAGCCTTGACACCGTAGCGGTGATTATGGCCGGGGGAACGGGGACCCGGTTCTGGCCTCTCAGTACATCAGAGAAACCCAAACAGTTTTTGAAACTCTTTGATGACCGGAGCCTACTGCAGAATAGTTACGATCGTATTGCGGACTTAATTCCCCCCGAACGCATCGTGATCCTGACAAATGCTTCTTTTGTTCCTCTTGTCCGCGAGCAGTTGCCACAATTGCCTGCTGAAAATGTCATCGGAGAGCCGATGAAGCGGGACACGGCGGCCGCGGTTTGCCTGGGAGCAGCCCTCTGCCGTAAGCGCTTCGGGAACCCCCTGATGGTTGTGCTGACCGCAGACCATATGATTGAACCCATCAATTTGTTCCAGGAATTTCTCATTTCCGCTGCCAAGGCGGCCAGAGCATCCGGAGCGATCTACACCCTGGGCATTTGCCCGACGTTTCCCGCCGTCGGTTACGGTTATCTGGAACTGGGTGAGAAAGTCGAGTCGAAGGACGGCATAGAACATTTTCATCTGCGTTGCATCAAGGAAAAACCTGATGCCGAAACCGCGGCCGCTTATGTGTTATCGGGTAAATTCCTTTGGAATTCCGGCATGTTCATTTGGAATACCGATACCATTATCCGGGAGATCCAGACCCACCTGCCGGAACACTGGCGTGCTATATCGGAAGCGGTGCGCCATGATCGGACACCCCTTTGGGAAGAATCCCTGTGCCAGGCCTTTGATCAGGTGAAACCCATCTCGATTGATTACGGTGTTATGGAAAAGGCGACGCAGGTCCGTTGTGTTGCCTCCACCTTCTCCTGGACCGACCTGGGAGGATGGCTGGCCCTGGCCGATTTCCTGGAACGGGACCGGGACGACAACTGCTGCCGGGGCCAAGTGATGACGCTGGACGCCACCGGAAATATTGTATTTTGTGAAAATCGGGACGATCTGGTCATGGTGGTGGGAATCGACGACCTGGTTGTGGTTCGCGCGGGAGCACGCACTCTTATTGCCAAAAAGGATCGTGTCGAAGAAATCAGGAAGCTTGTGCAAAACCTGGAAGCGACGCCTTCGTGATTCTGCAAAATATCCCAGGCTAAGTGAGTTCTGCCTATACCGGCGGTCCTTTCTATATCCACTCTAAAAACGAAAACCCTCGAAAGAATCGTTCGATTCTTTCGAGGGATCAGGTGAGCCACTGATGCCGTCTTGCCTGTGTGCTGGAGTCACGTTGCTTAAACTTGATCTTTATGGGGTGGCAATCACCACGAAGATCCTGCGGTTCTTTTTTTGTTCGGCTCCGGTGACATGACTTTTTACGCGCATCGCAGCTCTTTTGATAGTAATTTAATAGCAGCCCTGTGCCCTGTCAAGGGGAGTAGAGCATAACATTTTAAAGGACATATCCGGTCAATTCGAGGATGTTTGTGCACAAGATCCGTTCCATGTCAGCATCGTTCAAAGGCAGGGCAAGGA
>CAZTYA010000252.1:0-3713 GCA_964617255.1 uncultured Syntrophales bacterium | reverse complement strand
AGAAAACAGACAAAGGTATTCACCTCGACCTGGCTCATCCCGGCGGCGGCAAAACCGGTTTCGACCTGAGCCGGGAGGAAGCCCGAAAACTCATTGCCGATCTTCAGGCTTTGTGGGAAGATTAAAAGAAAAAGTATCTTCGCCACATCGTCCCTGATAAATTTATTCTTCAGACATACAAAAAAGATTTTTTTGATTTTCCTCTGTACATAACCCCCCTTTCTCTGATAGCAGGAATCAATTTCGGCAAGAATTTGCATAATTAAGATCGTCTGGGAGCACTTTAGATGAAAATCGGGCTGGCATGCCGGCATTTTCTTTCGACCAAAGGCGGCCTCGAAAAGTACACCATGTCCATCGGCACGGAACTCGTCAGGCAAGGCCACGAAGTCCATGTCTTTGCCCATTCCGGAGAAAGAGTCCCCGGTATCCGCCTCCATCATGTCCCTCTTTTCCCTCTGAGCTCCCCGGGGAAAAACCTGTCTTTTGCTTATATGGCCGCGAAACGGATCTCCGAATTTCAAATGGATGTGGTCCAAAGTATGGAGCGGCTCTGGGATCAGGATATCTTCCGGGCCTCGGACGGCATCAACCCGGTCCAGATGGAACAACGATATCCCCATCCCATCATCAGGGGATTCAAGGCCATTACACCCCGACGACAGGCTTTGACCTATCTGGAGAAGAGGATCTTCTGCCGAAACGGCGCCCGTTTCGTCATGACCAATTCGCAACTGGTCAAGGACCAGATCCGTCATCATTACGGTGTATCCGGCGACAACATCCGCGTCATCTACAACAGTGTCGACCAGCGACGGTTTAATATTTCGGCAAAAGAACAGCTTCGAAAAGATATACGAAACCGATATGGGATTGTTGAACAGGATAAACTGATCTTTTTCGCGGGCAATGGATTTCGACTGAAGGGACTTCCCGTCGTCTTAGAAGCGTTGGTCGGGTTGAACAATCCACAAATCAGACTGATGGTCGCCGGCAGCGATCCCACCGATCCATACCGTAGATGGAGCGAACGCAATGGTCTCGGCAGCGCGGCAATATTTCTCGGTTATCAGAAGGATCTGGTACCATTCTACGGCGCTTCCGATCTTTTTGTCTTGCCCACACAATACGATCCCTTTGCCAATGTCTGCCTGGAAGCCATGGCCTGCGGTACCCCCGTGATCACCACGCAAATGAACGGTATAAGTGAAATTATCAAAAACGGTTATGACGGATATGTTTTGCTCTCCCGAAACCCGCAGGAACTTGCGGCCCGAATTCTCGATTTTTTAGACCATTCCGATAAAACGGCCTTCATGAAACGGACGGCGGAAAAGGCTGCCACGTTTACAATGGACGCTCACATGCGTCAGCTCATGGACCTTTACAAACTGGTTTGTGAGGCAAAAAGGAAATGAGCCTCAGCGCCGACAGAATTGTGATTGAACAACACCCCCATATGGTCGTGAATCGGGATTATGTATCCGTACTTAAAAAGTGTGGTCTCCTTGATTTTGATCGTCTATACCACTTTCAGGACGGCACCTCGGTCAAACAAATCCAGGATCGGGGTGTTCTCCGTATGGAAATCCGGACCGGCGATATAAAAAAGGTTTTCTATCTTAAACGTCATACTGCCATACGGATAAGTCTCTGGGAAATGATTGGTCGCTTCTGCTCGGGCAAAAGCCTTTCACCAGGCCGGTTCGAATTTGAAAACATCTGTGATTTCAGGAAAAGGGGTATTCCCACCGTGGTTCCGGTTGCCGCAGGTGAACGGGAGATAGGTTGCGGTCGCTATGAATCATTCCTGCTGACGGAAAGTTTCGAGCCATACATCTCCTTCGAAGAGATCATTTATAAACATCCGGAAAAGCTACAGGGAACAGAGGGGGCACGACGCAAAGCGATGCTGATAAAAGCGATTGCCCGGTTGGCGAGGCAAATGCATGACGCCGGATTCAATCACCGCGACTTTAACGCCACTCATGTCCTGGTCGGCCCGGAGGATGAAAACGAAAATTTTCCCCTGGCTCTATTTGATTTCCAGCGCATGGACCGAAAAAAATGGCTTCGTTTGAAATGGTTCATCAAAATCATGGCAGAGTTGAGTTATACCATGCCCGAACCGCTCTTTAACGATCAGGACTGGTTACTGTTATTTCAGAGCTACAAAGGCTCTTCACGCATGGGCATATTTGAGCGGCTTCAGCTCAAATGGATCAGGATGAAAATGAAAAGGATCGGAAGACATACCGAGAAAATCGTGAAAAATAGGAAACAGATGCACAATACCTGAACATATGTTTTTTATATGGTCATGATGATCTCTCTTGTGACAAAATTCAGGGTCAGGATAATCAAAGAATCTTAAGACCCAGATGACCTCTTGTGTATCGGACCAAGAAGGTCTATAAGCAAAAATATTTTTATCAGGCCGACATAAAAGGTAAAAAAACAACGCAAAGGATCCGTGATCTTATGAAGGGCATCATTCTCTCCGGCGGCGCCGGAACGCGGCTTTATCCCATGACAACGGTGGTGTCAAAGCAACTCCTCCCCGTATTCGACAAGCCGATGATCTATTACCCCCTGTCGATTCTGATGCTGGCGGGAATCAGAGAAATCCTGATCATTTCCACACCGAAAGATCTGCCCTTATATCGAGATCTTCTGGCTGATGGCTCCAAATTGGGCTTGTCCATATCTTATGCCGAACAACCCTATCCGGGGGGACTGGCGCAGGCTTTCATCATCGGCGAATCCTTCATCGGCACGGACAGCGTCTGTCTCGTTCTGGGAGACAATATACTCTACGGTTATGGCCTATCGGGCGCTCTCGAACAGGCGGCTCGCCTGCAAGATGGCGCGTTTATCTTCGGTTATTGGGTTAAGGACCCTGAACGATACGGGGTCGTCGCCTTCGATGATACCGGTCTGGTCACCAGCATTGAAGAAAAACCACCTGAACCTAAATCGAATTACGCCGTTATCGGTTTATATTTTTACGACAACGCCGTTGTGGAGATTGCAAAGAATCTTAAGCCCTCCGCACGAGGTGAATTAGAAATCACGGATGTCAACAGGGAATACCTGAAGCGCGGAAAACTCAAGGTCGAACTTTTCGGACGAGGCATCGCCTGGCTGGATACCGGAACACACGAGAGTCTGCTCGAAGCCGCTAATTTCATTGCCACGATTGAGCATCGACAGGGGTTGAAGGTGGCCTGCCTGGAAGAAGTCGCATATCATCGCGGTTTTATCACCAAGGCACAGCTTCTGGAACTGGCACAATCCAGTGCTAAGAATCAATATGGTGAATATTTGATTAAAATCGCAAAGGAAAAAAAATAAGCATGCCCTTTCGTTTCAAAGCCCTCGCCATTCCAGATCTCGTTCTGGTCGAACCAACCGTTTTTTCGGATGACCGAGGGGTTTTCCTGGAGACCTTCAAGACCACCGATTTTAAAAAGGCCGGCCTGCCGGATCATTTTGTTCAGGACAACCTGTCCTGCTCTAAAAAAGATGTCATCCGCGGATTACACTATCAGAAAAATCCGAAAGCCCAGGGAAAACTCATTTCCGTCGTCAGCGGTCGCGTCTGGGATGTGGCTGTCGATATCCGAAAGTCCAGCCCGACCTATCTGAAGTGGGTAGCGATTGAACTGGATGGAGAGAAGCATCAGATGGTCTATATCCCCCCGGGATTTGCC
>CAZTYA010000251.1:0-3726 GCA_964617255.1 uncultured Syntrophales bacterium | reverse complement strand
ACCCCGCCATCGCAGGATATCCGGAATCTTGTGGCGACAATGAAACTCAGCGCGATCCGGGATGTCATAGCCGGCAACCGCATGGTCATCTGCGACGACTCCATTGTCCGGGGAACACAGTTAAAAAATTTCACGGTGAAAAAACTTTGGGATAACGGTGCCAAGGAAATTCATATCAGACCGGCCTGTCCGCCCTTGATGTTTCCCTGCAAATATGCCACGTCAACCCGCTCCATCGACGAACTGGCGGCAAGGCGTGCCATTAGATACCTGGAAGGAAATGATATTCAGGATGTAACCGCTTACCTCAATCCGGAGTCTGCGGAATATCGGGATATGGTTGAATGGATCCGCGAGGATATCAATGTCACATCTCTTAAGTATTTGAACATCCATGAAATGGTGCAGGCCATCGGTATACCTGAAGATCAGTTGTGTCTTTACTGCTGGTGCGGTAAAGATAACGACAGGTAGTGATTTTTCGATCATCGCATCGAATTGACAAGAGTGCGTCCGTGAATAACTTTAATCAAATTAAATGTCATATCAATTGTCCCGGAGGTAAAGTGATGAAACCCGCATACCGAATGATAGTTCCCTTCATTTTGGCGGCTGTATTCTTTACTGCAAGTTGTGCGCGATACGAAACAAAAATCCAGCCCCTGAAAATGCCTTCCGCCTATCCCAATGTTGTTCAGATCGGCGACACCCTGGTGGGGGCCGAAGCCTACAGCGACGCTAAGAAAGCGGAAGCGGCCTTCGGATTCGACATACGCGGTGCAGGAGTTCTTCCCGTGCGGGTCGTGTTTGACAACAAAGGGAAAGAGCCTCTGGAAATCATCTCATCCCAGACCTTTTTGCTGGACATTGAAAACAATGCCTGGCCGGTGCTGGAGCAGAATATCGCCTATGATCGTCTGAGTAAAAAAACAGAAATGGGCGAGGTGCTGCCCCAGAGCGCCAAGTATGGCGCCTTGGGCGGGATTGCCGGTGGGATCATCGGTGCGGCGATCGGAATTGTATCGGGTTCCAGTGTCGGGGACGCCGCCATGAAAGGCGCGGCGGCCGGTGCGGCGGCCGGCGCAGTTATCGGCGGGACGAAAGGGTTAACGGACGGTGAGGTGCAGGAAAAGATTCACAGCGACTTGGCGAAGCGTTCGCTCGAAAACCGAGCGATCAGGCCAATGGAGATCGCGTATGGTTTCATATTTTTCCCCGGTGAATCTAAAACAGCCAAAGAATTGCGCATTCAGATCCGGAATGCCGCCACGGGACAGATTTATTATTTGACCATGAAGCTGGAACCATAACGACAGTTTTCATCAGCAGCGCAGACTGCCGATCAGCTCATGAATATCCTGAACGTGATGCGTTTCCATAAAGGAGATGATGCCGTTTAAGATGAGGGTGGTCGATTGGGGATTGATGAAGTTGGCCGTTCCGATCTGTACCGCAGTGGCTCCCGCCACCAAAAATTCCAGGGCGTCGTTTGTATCCATAATCCCCCCGATACCAATGACCGGTATGGAAACACGATTGACCACTTGCCAGACCATGCGCAGGGCAATGGGCTTGATTGCGGGTCCCGACAGTCCCCCCGTAATGTTTTTCAGGTGAGGGATGCGCTTTTCGACGTCAATAGACATGCCGGTTATGGTATTGATCAGAGAAACCGCATCCGCCCCCGCTGCTTCGACCGCCTCCGCGATCACGGCAATATCCGTGACATTAGGGGTTAATTTGACAATCACCGGCAGGGACGTAGCCGATTTGACTCGTCTGACAATGTCCATCGCCATCTCCGGGTTGGACCCGAATGCGATTCCCCCTTTGCTGACATTGGGACAGGAGATGTTGACCTCCAGAGCATGCAAGCCGTCAGCACGGGTCAACATTTCGGCGATGTGCTGATAATCGTCAGGGTTTTCACCCAAGATATTTGCAATAACGGGGACATCGAGGGCTCTTAAATAGGGGAGTTTCTTTTCGATGAAGGCCTGTACCCCCACATTCTGTAAACCGATGGCGTTGAGCATGCCGCTGGCCGTTTCAATGATCCGGGGCGGCGGATTGCCCATGCGGGGATTGAGGGATAAACCCTTGACAATGATGGCTCCCAGGGCATTGAGATCGATGAAGGGCGCATATTCTTCGCCGTAGCCGAACGTTCCCGAGGCCGTCATAATCGGATTTTTTATTTTCAATCCGCCGATATCAACACTTAGATCATGATGCGCAGCCATATTTTATGAATCCTATCCGTCGTTTGATGGGCCGATTTAATCCCACAGCAGATCTTTTATATTAAAAACAGGCCCGTCCGTGCAGACTTGACAGTACGCCCATCCGGAAGATTCCTGACGAACCTTGATGGAACAGCCCAGACAGGCGCCGATACCGCAGGCCATGCGTTCTTCCATTGATACGTAGCAAGGAATGGAAGAGGTTTGCATCAGTTGCGAAAGGCTTTTGATCATGGCCGTGGGTCCGCAGGCATAGATACTGGTCATTGCGTGATCGAACTCCGGAAGATCTCTGCGGAGTAATTCCGTGACCGTTCCGGCAAAGCCGGCGCTGCCGTCATCGGTTGCGATCCGGACATCGGGGCAGAATCGCTGGATTTGGGGAAGGCCGACCAAAGCGGATGCGTTGGCTGCGCCAAAATAAAAGGTAATACGGCGCATTTCGGCTTGTTGTGCATTTTTGCCATACCGATCCAACCCCTTTGCCAGATATTCCAGAAAATAGGAAAGCGGGGCCGCACCGATTCCTCCTGCCAGCAAAATGATATGCGGCCGGGCCTCGATCACTTCGAACGGCTTGCCCAAGGGACCCAGAATATCGACGGTATCTCCTGCGACCAGACGTGAGAGAGCCAGGGTGCCTTTGCCCAGGACACGATACAGGAATTCCAATACCGTTCCCGCTTCCGTCTGAAAAAAACCATACAGGCTGAGCGGTCTGCGCAGCAGCGGATCCTTCACCCCCTGTTTGCGCATCATGATGAATTGGCCGGGCAGGGCGGCATCAAGATGCGTTGTCAAAAGGACCGACATGACAAAGTGGTCTTTGGCAATTTCCTGATTTTCAATGATGGTTCCGGAATCCAGATTCAGTATTTTAGTCATCGTATTTTTTATGTTTTTCTGTCAATGGCATAGGTCATGATTAAGGCGTCTTCGCCGTTATCCGTATAATAACCTTTTCTGATTCCGGAAACGCCGAACCCGAATTTTTTATAAAGCAGAAGCGCCGGGTTATTGGAAGAGCGAACCTCCAGGGAACCCTGCGTGACGTTTTCTAAGGCACACATCCTTATCATTTCTCGAATCAGGAGGCTACCAATTCCTTGACCGCGGAGATTACTTTTTACCGCAATACGCTGAAGCTGCGTTTCGTCATGAATGATCCAGAAGATGATGTAGCCGACAATCCCATGCTCGTATTGGCTGATGACGAGGTGGCGGGAAAAGGAGAGATTCAGTTCCTGCTGCAACATATTGAAGGTCCAGGGGCTTCCAAAAGAAGCCCGTTCTATCTCTAATACGGATTCCAGATCTTTGGAGCCCATGGTTCTGATTGCCGGAGCGGGTGCATTCATATGAATTTCAGGATTTCCATAAACATGACGGACGCAAGAAAAAGGACGGAAAAGTAGGTCAGGGTTTTCTTGTGCTGGGTCGTCGTCAATGCGACCGCCACCCCGATCAGGGGGAGGGTAAAGTA
>CAZTYA010000250.1:0-3726 GCA_964617255.1 uncultured Syntrophales bacterium | reverse complement strand
GTCAGTTTCGCCCCCGTCGCGCCCAGGGGATGTCCCAGGGCGATGGCGCCGCCGTTCGGGTTGACGTCCCCGGCATTTAAGCGGTCTTCGATCCCGATCTTCCGGATGCAGTAAATGGCCTGGGAAGCAAAAGCCTCATTGATTTCAAAGACATCAATGTCCGATGTCTTCAACCCCGCCATGGACAGCACCTTGGGAATGGCATAGGCGGGTCCGACCCCCATCTCCTCGGGACGGCAGCCGATCACGGCAAAATGGGTGAGCCTCGCCTTGGGCACAAGCCCCAGGGATTCGGCCCGGGCCCGGTTCATGACGAGGGAAAAAGCGGCGCCGTCGGTCATCTGGGAGGAATTCCCCGCCGTAACGACGCCCCCTTCACGGAAGGGCGATTTCAGTTTCGCCAGTTCCTCCATCGTGACGGGCCAGCGCACGCCATCATCAATATCGAAGAGTCGCTTTTCGATGATCCGCCGCCCCCGTTTATCCTTTGTGTAATGACAGCCCTGGAGGGGGATGATCTCCTCCTTGAATTTTCCGTTTAGGATTGCCTCATGGGCCCTGCGCTGACTTTCCAGGCCGAAGCGGTCCTGGTCTTCCCGGGAGATGTTGTAATCCCGGGCCACGTTCTCCGCCGTGATACCCATGGAGACAAACGTGTTCGGCAGATCCCCCCACTCCGGATGCGGACGGAACACGGTCCCTCCCATGGGTATGTGGGACATGGTCTCCACACCGCCGGCGATGATCACCTCCGCCCAGCCGGCATTGATCTTGGCCGTCGCGTCGGCAATGGCCTGGAGCCCCGAGGAGCAGAGACGGTTGATGGTCATCCCCGCCGTCGTTACCGGAAGCCCGATCCCCAGCGCCAGCACCCTGCCCAGGTTCATTCCCGTTTCCGCTTCCGGGAAAGCGCAACCGGCAATGACGTCGTCAATTTCTTCGGGTTTCACTTGAGGCACCCGGGCCAGAAGCCCCCTGAGAACCTGCATGCCGATCTCGTCCCCCCGCGTCGTCGCCAGGGCGCCCCGTTTGTACCGGCCGCCGGGACTTCTGACCGCTTCTATGATTACCGCATCGTTCATGGCGTTCCTCCTTAATTTCTCAGGGGTTTTCCCGTGTTCAGAATATGCATCATCCGATCCTGCGTCTTCGTCTCACCGCAGAGGCTCATGAAAGCCTCCCGCTCCAGATCGAGAATTTCCTGTTCCGTCACGAAGGTCCCCTCGGCGCAATCACCGCCGGAAAGGACGTGGACCAGTTTCTGCGAAACGTGGACATCGTAGTCGGAGATGTAGTTTCCGTGGCGCATGTTGTAGAGAATCGCCGTGGCAATGCCCCGCAAATTCTCACCCATGACAGGAATCAATACCGGTTCCGGTTTCCGGTAGAAGCGGGACAGGCCCAGGACCACCTCCCGGGCATCCCAGAGCTGCTGATCCCGGTTCATACTGATGCGGTCGCTCCTGCGGAAATAGGCCAGTTCCTTCCCCTCGACGGCGCTGGTCGCTACCTTCGCCATGGCGATGGTTTCAAAAATCTTGGCGTAGAACTGCT
Organism: uncultured Syntrophales bacterium; assembly: GCA_964617255.1. Lineage (GTDB taxonomy): Bacteria > Desulfobacterota > Syntrophia > Syntrophales > JAAYKM01 > JAAYKM01. Next base: position 2,172 of record CAZTYA010000250.1, on the reverse strand, counting down.
GCATATTCAGGCCCGCCTCCACCACATCGGGATAGAGGTCTCCAACGATGCGGACCATCAGTTCCTTTGTCCCGCCGCCGGCGGGGATGACGCCGATTCCGGCTTCCACCAGACCGATATAGGTTTCCCCCAGGGGCTGGCAGGCCGCCGCATGCAGGCAGATCTCGCAGCCCCCGCCCAGGGTGAGCCCCGCGGGGGCAGCCACGACCGGTTTCGCGAGGTGCTTCATCCGCATGTTCGCCTGCTGGAAGGCCTCCACCAGCGATTCCAACACATCCCAGTTCCCCATCTGAATGGCCATCAGGACTTTATAAACATTGGCACCGGCGGAAAAATTGGTCCCGTGGTTGCCGACGACCATGCCGATAAAGTCTTTTTCGACCCGGTCGCAGCTCTCGAAAATCATCTTGATGACCAGATCGTCCAGGGAGTTCATCTTCGTATGGAATTCCAGGCAGGCGACCCCTTCGTTGATATCGACAAGGCTGGCGGCTTCGTTGTGCAAAATCGTCCGATTTCTCTCCTTTAAAGACGGCAGGAAAATGATCCGGGGATGGACTTCCAGGGGAACGTAACCACCGATTGTAAAATCGTAGAAGTATAGGCCGTCTTCTCTCTTCTGGTAGAATGATCGGCAACCCCTCTGGACCATTTCCCGGATTTTTTCGGGCACCACCTTACCCAGGTTATCCATCACCTTGAGCGATGCCTCCAGGCCGACGGCATCCCACATCTCGAAGGGACCCAGCTGATGGTTGTAGCCCCACTTCATGGCGCAATCGACACCGGTAATGGTATCGCAGATCTCCGGGATGCGGTTGGCGGCGTAGATAAAATTGTTGCAGAGATATTCCCGGACAAAATCACCGGCCTTATCTTCCGCATGGAACAGGACCCGGACCTTATCGATCAGCTCGTCGGCTTTTTTGGCCGCCCCCAGGGAGGGAAAGCGGGGCTTGACCAAGGGCACATAACTTAAGGTCTTGTAATCAAGGACTTCTTTGGTTTTCTCCCCTGTTTCAGTCTTTCCCCGACGGTAGAACCCCCGGCCGGTCTTATTGCCCAGGAGCTTTTTCTCCAGCATGGCCTCCAGGAAACCGGCGGGTTTGAAGAGATCGCGCATCTCGTCATCTTTGACCGCTTCATACAGATGGGTCATGACATGGATCGCCGTATCGAGGCCGACCAGATCGACGGTGCCGAACAGGGCCGTGCCCGGCCGCCCCAGTTCCTTCCCCACAATCGTGTCCACTTCCTCAACGGTCATGTCCTTTTCGACCATCAGATGCATGGCATTGGCGATGTCGAAGACGCCGATACGGTTGCCGATGAAATTGGGCACATCCTTGCAGACGACCACCCCTTTTCCCAGGACGTCTTCGCAGAATTTCACCATAAAGGCGAGGATTTCCGGAAGTGTTTCGGGGCCGGGGACGATCTCCAGCAGTTTCATGTAACGGGGAGGATTGAAGAAATGGGTGCAGACGAAACGCGATCTCAGGCTTCCTTCCGCCTGGGAAACAATATCCCGGACGGGAAGACCCGAGGTATTCGTGGAGACGATACAGGTCGGCTTGAGATGTCCTTCAATCCGGGCGAGGAGTTGCTGTTTGATTTCCAGGTTCTCTACCACCGCTTCAATGACCCAGTCCACTTCTTTGAGCCAATCCAAGTGATCGGCAAAGTTTCCCGGCCGGATCCGGGCGGCGTTCTTTTTTGTGTAAAACACCGCCGGCTTGGCCTTGACGGCCTGGGCAAGGCCATTCGCGGCGAATTTGTTCCGCCACGCCGGAGTGGCCTCGGTCCACCCTTTCCGCCGGTCGTCCTCCGTCAGCTCCGGAGGCAGGATGTCCAGGAGAACACAGTCGATCCCGGCATTGGTCAGATGGGCGGCAATGGACGCCCCCATGACCCCGGCCCCCAATACGGCGGCCTTTTTGATTTCGTAGGGCATGTCTACCTCCTCATGGTGAAGGTTATTTTCATTAACGTATCGGATTGACAATAAATTCAACGACCGGCGCATTACACCCTGCAAATGGGTCCCGGATCAAATCCCGGACAACAAAGCTGCCCAATCACTGTCTCCGGTTGTTCTTTACTGTCATTCCGATGCAGTGGCTGTGTCGTAATCGGCATTTTTGTCATTTCAACTGCAGGGAGAAATCTTTA
>CAZTYA010000249.1:0-3766 GCA_964617255.1 uncultured Syntrophales bacterium | reverse complement strand
CATCGGGGCGGAAACAGAATCCAGGCGGTAGCCGCGCCGGTGGAGCGATCCGCCGGAGGTGTCCAGACTGATTGTGGCCCTGTTGTTGTCGATGTGGAGGTTGAACCAGACATCGGGATCCCGCGTGTCGATGGAGGGGCGCTTACCCTGCCGGATGCGGAAATAGTCGACGACGGCATCCTTCAGGCGCAGGGCGGCGAACTGGGAATGGGTAATCGTGCTGTTGGCAACGGTGGCGAAAACAGCGAAGGTACCCGCCGTCGTGAGAAAATCCTCCCAGGGAATCTGCTGGGCCTGCTTGTAAAGGTAGCGGTCGGAATGGCAGTCGAAGGTCAAAAGCGGTGCGAGAATCCGCGTCGTCAGCCGGGATTGATAGTTGATCCGGTACAGGGTTTTCTTTTCCGCCGTGAAATGAATACCCCGGTAGGCCGGTTTCGTTTCCTTTGCCCCCAATTCGCGGAGTTCAGCTCCGGCGATCTCCTTGACGTCGTCGGGCATCTGGGCGAAATAACCATGGGTTCTCTGATAAAGATACGTGCCGGTTTTTGCCGGGAATTCGCCCTTGGCGTCAGGCGGGTCGGTGCGCATGGGTTTCACCGATTTGCTTCCTGCACAATGCGCAGGACACCGGTGATATCCGGTTCTATCCAGTCGGCATGCCGGCACATCTCCATGTCCGTGAGCGGGGTGGGGATGAGCAGGCACCGGATACCGGCGGCATGGGCAGCGTTAAGCCCCCGGGGCGAATCCTCCACGGCCAGACATTCCCCGGCTTCGATGCCGAGGCGTTCCATGGCTGTATGATAAGGCGCCGGATGGGGTTTGGAATGGGTGTAGTCGTCACTGGTAATGACGCAGTCGAACAGGGGCAGGAGTTCCGTTTCCTGATGGGCCAGCAGGAGCTTGTCCCGGGGGCTGCCGGTGACCAGGGCCATGCGTACCAGAGGTCGCAGGGCGGATAACGTTTCCATCACGCCGGTGATGGGAGAGAAACCTTCCTGCAGACGGGCCATGAACCGCCGGTTTCTCAGCTCGATGACCCCATCGGCGATGGCCCGAGGAAGCCCGAGAGATTCGGCGACTTCCATACTCTTCAGTCCGTTTCCCAGATAATGGCGCGCCCAGTAGGACGGGTGTAACCCTACCCCCGCTGTGGCCAGAGCGTCCCGGGTCAGGGCGAAAAAAACGGATTCGCTGTCGATCAGGACGCCATCGTTGTCGAATAATACGGCTTTGATCATAAAAAACTTATACCTTTGCCCGAATTTCAGTTTTCGCGCCAGAGAAGCCAGGCAATCGCTGCCGTCACCAGGCAGCCGGGTGCACTGACCCAGACGGGAATGGTGACATTTCCGGCATGAATTGGGACCTGGAATGTCAGTCTTAAAACGTGCATCAGGCTGATCAGGGCGAAAAAGAAAAAGGCCAGCCATGTTCCCGGTTTTTCCGTAAAACGGCTTTTCATAACCATCCCTCCTGTCTGAGTTTTTGCACGATCCCCAGAACCGATTCGCTCCGGTCCATGGTGTAAAGATGAATCCCCGGCATCCCCGCCCGGAGCAGTTCCCGGCATTGATCGACGGCAAAGCCGATGCCGTAACGGACCATGGCTTCCCGGTCGCCTTCCGGGATAGCTTCAAGGTCATGTCGCACGGATTCTGGAATAGATGCGCCGCAGATCTGTGCCAGCATGTCCATCATCTTGATACTGTAAATGGGCATGACTCCCGGCAGAATCGGGATATTGATGTCCAGAGACCGGCAACGTTCGAAAAAGTCAAAAAAGAACCGGTTATCGTAGCAGTAGTTGGTGATGATGTATTCGGCTCCCAAATCCACTTTTAATTTCAGGTACGCCAGATCCTGATCCCGGCTGGGCGCTTCACGGTGCCCTTCCGGATAGCCTGCGACGCCCAGGCAGAAGTCATAGCGCGGCCGGATGAAAGACAACAGATCGGAGGCATGGAGGAAGCTCTCCGGGTGGGGTTGGAAACCCTCCTCCTGGGGCGGATCGCCCCGCACAACGAGGATGTTTTCCACCCCCGCTTCCCGGTCACCCTCCAGAACGGCGGTGATGATATCCGGCCCCAGGCCGTAACCGGCAAAATAGGCGATGGTCTCCAAGTCCTGATCGGTCTTCAATTTTTTTAACAAATCCAGAGAACCCGCGCGGGTCGATCCCCCGGCGCCGAAGGTGACGGAAATGAAATCCGGCGCCAGCGTTTTCAGTTCAGCGACAACCCGACTAAGGTTTTCCTCACCTTTGGGCGTCTTCGCGGGAAAAATCTCAAAGGAGAGGGTGGGCTTTTTTCCTGCCTGCCATCGGTCGGTCAGTTTCATGTTTTCTACCCCCGAGTCATGCCTGTTCCGGCTTCCCGTTCAGCGGCTATCTGCCATTCAGTTTTTCTTACGTTCTGAATATTTCCAAGTTTCGACCCGATCATATCCCATGGATTTGAGAACATCAAGGGTAATGGCAACAATCGCGGCTTGAGGCACCCGCATTGATAGGGCGCCGACTGTGTAAGCGGATCAGTCCAATCATAGCCGTAAGGAATAATCAGCCCTGTATAATAAAAATTATGAATTTGCCTAATCATATTTGAGTTCATATAGAAAAACTGAGGAAAAAACTGGAGGGGTAAAGCGAAAGTGAAGTGGATGACGTTCCAATTAAAAAAACTGATAGTTTCTCCCTGGACCTATCGGCTGGTGCGTTTTGTTCTGGCGGCTCTTTTTATTTATGCCGGCGGCTTGAAGCTGCTTGATCCCAAGGCGTTTGCCGCGACGATTTCCGTTTACAACCTGGTGCCGGAGATTCTTTTGCCGGTTGTCGCCGTTGGGTTGCCCCTGATTGAAGTGCTGGCCGGCATCGGTCTGCTCTTTGATATTCGCGGCAGCCTGGCCACGATTTTCGGCTTGCTGGCCATGTTTGTTTTCGTTCTCTGGTATGGCATTCTCAAAGATCTGGACGTGGATTGCGGCTGTTTTGGGCCGGAGGAACTGGCCGGTCAGGGTAAACTATGGAATGCTTTTTATCGCGACCTTATTCTGGTGGGTTTGGTCGTACCGTTTCTTTATGTTTCGCGTTGGATGCGTGAGCGTGTTGTCACGCGGGAAAAGATGGCGGATATCAATCTTGAAAGGAGACGTTAAGGATGCTTAAAAGAAAGTCAATGTTGGTCTGGTTGGTTACGGCGGTATTTGTTCTGGGGTTTGCCGGCAGCAGTTTCGGCGCTTGGGGGACCAGTGAACTGGAGACGGAAAAGATTGCCGTGACGTTGGTCAAGGAAGTGGCCCGGGGCGGCTATGGGATCGTGACGACGCCGGAGTTGAAGAGCTGGATCGACGCCAAGAAGCCCATGCTGATTGTCGACACCATGCCCTTTGAGGCGAGTTATAAGAAGGAGCATGTGCCAGGAGCGGTTCCTTTTGAATTGCCCATTCCGGAGTTGACAGCGATGGACGACAAAACCAAGGCGGATTTCCTGAAGATGCTGGGGCCGGACAAAGGCCGCCTGATTGTCTTTTACTGCGGCTTTACAAAATGTACCCGCAGCCATAACGGCGCCATGTGGGCGGTTAAACTGGGGTATAAAAATGTCTTTCGGTATCCCGGCGGCATCAAAGGATGGGCTGAGGCGGACTATCCGGTAGAAAGCGTCAAGTAACCATGAAAACCATGGAAGGTGAAGCCGTTCACCTCCCTCCTTAGCATGCGGCGTACCCGTCCCCCTATGGTACGCCGCATTTATTTAACGCTGAA
>CAZTYA010000248.1:0-3776 GCA_964617255.1 uncultured Syntrophales bacterium | reverse complement strand
GGTGTCCTGAAGTATTGGACCAGTCTCTCCACCAGGGCGGGAACGGTATATCTTTCCTGGAGGATATCCACGTTCAGCCCCGCTTGACGGGTTGCTTGCGCAGTCACCGGTCCGATGCAGGCAATCTTGACCGTTGGGGGCAGCGGATAGTTCCCCCCCATGATTTTAATGTAGTTTTCCACCGTAGACGGGCTGGTAAAGGTGATCACATCGACCAGCCCGTCTTTTATTAATCCGTCAAGTTCCGACTTTTTTCTGCCCGACGGCACCGTGCGGTAGGCTGTTACGCAGTCCACTCTGGCGCCGGCTTGAACCAATCCCTGAGGCAGCACGTCCCGGGCCTTTTCCGCCCGGGGGATCAGGACGCTTTTTCCGGCCATATCCTGTTGTTTTAAGGCATCGAGTATCCCCTCGGAGGTGAAGACGTCCGGTACAAGATCGACGGCGATGCCGTACTTCTCAACTTCCCGGGCCGTGGTGGGACCGATGGCACAGATCCGGATTCCCTTTAGATTACGCAGGTCCTTTGCCGATTCCTGAAGACGCTGGAAGAAAAAGCGCACGGCGTTGGCGCTGGTAAAAATCAGCCAGTGATAGGCGTCCATGTTGCCAACCGCATGGTCCAAATCGCTAAAATTCTCCGGCGGGGCGATTTTGATGGTGGGGAAAAGGTAGGTGCGCGCGCCTTCGGCGTGGAGCAGATCGAGGAATTCTTCCGTCTGCGCTTCCGGGCGGGTGATTACGACGCCCCGGCCGAAAAGCGGTTTGGTTTCAAACCAGTTCAGGATTGGGCGGAGGGAAACCACGCTGCCCACGACCAGGATCGAGGGGGGCTTGAAACCCCTGGTTTTGGCCAGTTGGGCCAGACTGGCAAGGGTCCCCACCAGGGTTGCCTGTTCCGCCGTTGTTCCCCAGCGGATAAGCGCCGCCGGCGTTTCCGGGGATTTTCCTGCCGCAATCAGGTTTGAGGTAATGTTAGGCAGGTTCTTGACCCCCATCAAAAAAACCAGGGTTTCGATGCCGCTTAAGCTTTTCCAGTCGATGCGACTTTCCTCTTTCGTGGGGTCTTCATGACCGGTGATGAAGGCCACGGTCGAAGCATGGGCGCGATGGGTCAGGGGAATCCCGGCATAGGCGGGTACGGCGATGGCGGAGGTGACGCCGGGGACGATTTCAAACGGGATGCCTTTTCCGGCTAAAATCTCCACCTCTTCTCCGCCCCGGCCGAAAATGAAGGGGTCTCCCCCCTTCAGGCGGGCGACAGTAAGGCCCTTTTCCGCCTCCTCCACGAGACAACGGTTGATCTGATCCTGGGTCAGGGTGTGTTTTCCCCCTTCTTTGCCGGCGTAGATCATCCGCACCGAGGTTTGTGCATGGGCGAGAATCTCCTCGCCGACCAGATGATCGTAGATCACGACGTCGGCCCGTTTGAGACACTGAACGCCCTTCAGTGTGAACAGACCGGGGTCTCCGGGGCCGGCACCGATGAGATAGACCTTACCTTTTTTCACAATCATTCTCCGTTGTTATGTATATGAAACAAATACGATGAGTTAAGTATCCCGAGTTTACTTTGCCGAGGTGTATAAGGCCTCCAGGATTTCCCGCCCGCCATGATCAAGAATGTCCCGGGCGAGTTTATCACCCAGTATGGAAGCTTCCGCCGCCGGCCCGGAAATGTCCTGTCGGATGACCGTCTTGCCGTCCAGCGAGCCGACCAGGGCGGAAATCCTGATTTCCTCGCCCGATTTTTGTCCGAATACAGCCACCGGCAATTGGCAGCCGCCGCCCAGTCTTATGAGAAAGGCCCTTTCCCCGGACAGTTCCACCCAGGCGTCGCTGTCATGCAGAAAGGCAAGTTCGTCCCGCAGAGGGTCGCCCTGCCGGGTTTCGATCCCCAGAATACCCTGGCAAGCTGCCGGGATCATCATCTCCGTCGGCAGGAACTGTGAAATCCGGTTTTCCCAACCCATGCGTTTTACTCCTGCCGCGGCGACAATGACACCCTCCAGCAGGCCCTCGGATACCTTGCGGATGCGGGTGTCCAGATTGCCCCGGATTGGGACCACCTCCAGTTGATCCATCCGGTATTTTATCTGGACGCCGCGACGGAGCGATCCCGTGCCGATGCGCGCACCGGGCGGCATCGTCTCCATGAACAATCCCTCGCGCGAAATCAGGACATCCCTTGGATCTTCCCTGACAGGCGTAATGGCGATTTCCAGGCCGGCGGGCAGTTCAACGGGAACGTCTTTCATGCTGTGGACGGCCAGATCAACATCGCCTCGCAGCAGAGACTCCTCGATTTCTTTTACAAAAAGGCCCTTGCCGCCGATCTTGGCCAGGGAAACGTCCTGGAGAATGTCGCCCTGGGTTTTGATGACGACCAACTCAACCGTTCGTCCCGGATAGCGGGCTCTGATTTGGTCCGCCACCCAGCCCGACTGGGTCAGGGCAAGTTTGCTGCCCCGTGTGCCTATTCTGATCGTTTCTTTGATGGTTCGTCCTCCAGCTTGAAGAGATGCTTGATAGCCGCGATATAGGGTTTTGCGCTCCGGTGAATCGTCTTATCTTTCAGACCGACAATCGGATCATGGAGTATCTTGTTCACGACGGACGACAGGAGCCCTTCGATATGGACGCGCTCCTCTTCAGGCAGATTTTGTATCCAGGGTGAAGATTTCTCAAGCTCTCCCCGGACAATGGCCTCCGTTTTTTCCTTCAGGGAAACGATGGTGGGGACCACTTCAAGCGTGTTGTACCATTCCCAGTAGCGCTTGACCTCTTCTGCCACAATGGCCTCCGCCTTTTCCGCTTCCAACTGTCTGATGTTTCTGTTTTCATCAACAATATCCTGGAGATCGTCAATGTTGTAAAGATAAACGTTGTCCAGTTGTCCTGCCGCCGGATCGATGTCCCGGGGGACGGCGATATCGATCAGAAACAGGAGCCGGTTTTTTCTGCGATGCAGAGCCGAGGCGACCATCTCCTGCGAAATGACATAGTTTGGAGCGCCCGTCGAGGTAATGACAATATCCGCCTCCTGCAGCCGTTTTTCCAGGTCCTCGAACCGGATGGCTTCTCCCCTGAAAAAGTCCGCCATTTGCACGGAACGTTCGAACGTGCGATTGGCAATCAGGATGCGGCTCGCGCCATGCTGCATCAGGTGTCGGGCCGCCAGTTCCGACATTTCCCCGGCGCCGACCAGAATGACCGTTTTCCCCGCAAGGTTCCCGAAGATTTTCTTGGCCAGTTCGACGGCGGCATAGCTGACGGAAACGGCATGGGAGGCAATCCCCGTTTCCGTGCGTACTCTTTTGGCAACCCGGAACGCATGGTGGAGAATCTTGTTCAGCAGGATCCCCGTGGCGTCGTTGTCGACGGCTTCCCGGTAGGATTCCTTGACCTGTCCCAGAATCTGAGGTTCACCCATCACCATGGAATCGAGACTCGATGTGACCCGAAACAAATGGGAGAGAGCGTTTTCATCAAAATGGAGGTAAAAATACCGGTCTATGTCTTCTGCGCCAAAATTGCCCCGCTTGCGGAGATATGCCTTCAAGAGACCCAGCGTTTCTTCCGGCTTTTCATCGACGCGAAAAAACACCTCGGTCCGATTGCAGGTGGACAGGTAGAAGGCCTCCCGCACCCCTGCGATCTGCATGATTTCACGCAGGGGATGTGTTTCGTCCGAAGCGGCTCCGGACAGTTTCTCGCGTATCTCCAATGGGGCGGTTTTATGATTCAGACCAAGCAAAATGATATTCATGACTTCA
>CAZTYA010000247.1:0-3777 GCA_964617255.1 uncultured Syntrophales bacterium | reverse complement strand
TAAAGGGTATGGTCACGCTCACGCCACGAATATTCAGGGCGCGAATCGCCGCCACAGCTCCGGCCAGATCATTCACCAGAACGGGAATATAATGACCGTCAATACCGAGGATGCGTAACGCCCGGTTATGCATGCATGGTGAAAGACTCTGACGGACCGGATTGCCGAACAGGGCAAAAATCAGGCTGTCTTTCCAATTTATTTTGTCTATTCCCATCCTTCAGGCCTCTGTTCTCGCAAGTATGCCCAGGATTTTCAACATATCTTTGACCGCAATTTGACCCGGGGCGGCGGCAGATTTCTCATCCAGGGCGGCAAAAGTGAATGCCGCACCGAACAGGGGGGCTGCGATCCGACTTAACCGTCCTTGTTCTCCCATGCAGAACGCAACCGTATCTTTTTCCAGTTTCGTTGCCCAGGTCAACAACTGAAAAACCCGGATATTATCCTCCACTGTCCGGGCATAGGGCACGATCTTCACCACATCGGCGCCCTTTTTGACGCAAGCCTGATAAAGACTTTTCAAACCTTTCAGCGAAGGTGTTTTTTGAAAGTCATGATGCGAACAGACGAGTTTGGTCCGGCAGCCGTTTTTCCGGATCAGGTCTTTCAATGCCGCAATTTCGTCATCGCCATCCTCCAGTTCGACATCTACATAAGCCGCCCTGCGACGGACGGCATCCTGCAGAACCTCCCAGCGCTGTATCGCCTTAGCCTTTTCCTGCGCAAACTGATCAGTTCGGGTTCCAACTTTCCGTATTTTTGATTTCGTCTTTCGATACGTCACCAAAACAAGCTTCCCCGGGTCCAGTTTTGCAATGTATGCCATCAGTTCACCGAGACGGCCGTCTGCAATTTCATCCATCCGCAACTCCAGCATGTCACAAAAACCAGCAGACTGCGCGATGTCGTGGAGCGCTTGTTTCTGAGTCCCGGCACAGATGGAAACACAGATCATAGGCTCCCTCCCGCTCTGGGATACGATCCGAGGACTTTCACAAAAGTGGTCATCGTCTTTAAATGATTCAGACAGCTGTCAATGCTCGGGTCCTTTTCGTGACCGCCAAAATCGGCAAAAAAAAGGTATTCCCACAATCGATCCTTCAGCGGGTAGGACTCGATTTTCATGAGGTTGATCTCCCGCTCGGCAAAGGCTCCCAGTGCGCGATACAATGCGCCGGGTGAATGGGGGGTCCCGAAAATGATGGAGGTCTTGTCGTTTTCCGTCGGAACCGGCGTCTTATTGCCCAGGACAATGAAACGTGTCGTGTTGAAGGAATGATCCTGAATTTCTTCCGCCAGCACATTGAGACCGTAAACCGAGGCGGCAAGGATGCTGCCGATAGCGGCGGTCCCTTGCTCCGTCAAGGCCATTTTCGCAGCCGCGGCGGTACTGGACATATCGAGGTATTCGGCATCCGGCAGTTTGCGTCTCAGCCAGTCCTGGCACTGGGCAAACGCCTGGGGATGGGAATAAATCCGGCGGATTCCCTCTAAACCCGCTTCCGCTGATAAAAGGCAATGACTGATACGCTGGTAGATTTCGCCGATGACTTTTAAGGGCGTATGCATCAACCGATCCAGGGTAAAATTGACGGACCCTTCAAAGGTGTTCTCCACGGGAACCACACCAAGATTAACCCGGCCCCTCTCCAGCTCATCGAACACCTGTGATATCGTCGACTGGAAGGCAAAAGTCGTACTCCCGCCGAAATGGGATTTCGCCGCCAAGTGGGTAAACGATGCGGCAGGACCTAAACAGGATACGGTGACGGGCTTCTGTAGTTCCCGGCAGGCAGATATGATTTCCCGATAAATGGCCTTCAAGTACCCGGCGGGAAGGATGTCGTCCTGAACGTTTTTTTCAAAGTCGGACATCATCGCCGCTTCCCGGGCCGGATCGTAAACATCCACACCACTGGTTTCTTTGATCTTTCCCACTTCCCGCGCCAGTTCCGCCCGCAGCTCCAAAAGCCGGATGATTTTCTCATCCGTTTCGGACATCTGCCGGCGAATTTGGTCCAGATTTTGATCCGTCATGGTCGCAACTCCTCAATAATACCCCGCAGGGTATTGTCGGCGATCCCGCCATTGACAAAAGGAAATCCTATTTTTTTGATTAACACGAAATGAACCGTATCCCCCACCTTTTTCTTGTCCATTTTCAACCGCGCCAAAATGCCATCCGTTGACATGGATGCCGGAATAGTCGTCGGGTGTCCAATGGCAGCGATCAGGGCCTCGATCCTTTCCCGGTCGGGCGTAGGCAGGTCGTAAATTTTCTCTGCAATCCTGGCCGCTGCAACCATGCCAATCGAGACAGCCTCGCCATGACTCATGCCGTAACCGGATTCCGCTTCCACGGCGTGTCCAAGGGTATGGCCAAAATTGAGAATCCGACGGAGGCCCTTCTCACGTTCATCCAACTCCACAATGCCCTTCTTCACCCGCACGGCCTTCTCAACGATGGTGGCCAGAGTGGGGCGATGCCGTTCCCGGACGGTTTGGGCTTCGGCCTCCAGAAGGTTGAACAGGGAGATGTCCTCGATAATACCTGCCTTGATGATTTCGGCCAAGCCGTTTTTCATTTCTTTGTCCGAAAGCGTCTCCAGAAACTTGAGGTCGATGTAGATTGCCTGGGGCTGATTGAAGGTGCCGACCAGGTTTTTGCCCTCCGGCAGATCGACGGCGGTCTTCCCGCCGATGCTGCTGTCCACCTGAGCCATAAGCGTGGTCGGAATCTGGATGTAGGGAATACCCCGCATGTAAACCGAAGCCACGAACCCGGCCAGGTCGCCGATTACGCCGCCTCCCAGGGCGATAATCACACTGGTCCGATCCGCCCCCAGAGCAAGCATCTCTTTCATGACCGAGATGGCTGTATCCATGGTTTTGGATGCTTCTCCGGCGGGAATGGCGATCATCGTCACTTCCAGCCCCATGTTGCGAAACCGTGAGGAAACCTCTTCGCCGTAAAGGGAAGCAACCTGATTGTCCGTAATCATGATACAGCGCACCTTGCCATATTCCTTTGATAAAAGCAGGCCGACCCTGTCCATGATGTCGTACCCGATCGTAATATCGCAGGTTACAGCGTCTTTTCTTTCAATATTCAGGGCGAGTTTTTTCATGTCCGTTATCCTCATTGTACTTTCAATGCGCTTTCCATGCGCCGGAGTTCCTCCATCAGGGCATAGAATTTCTCCGGTTTCAGGGACTGCACGCCGTCGGAAACGGCCTTTGCCGGATCGGGATGTACCTCGATGATAATGCCGTCGGCGCCGACTGCGAGAGCCGCCCTGCTCAACGGCCGAACGTAATGCCAGTGACCGGCGGCGTGACTCGGATCAACGATAACCGGCAGGTGCGTCAGAGACTTGAGTACCGGAACAGCGGAGATATCGAGGGTGTTCCGGGTCGCTGTCTCGAAGGTGCGGATCCCCCTTTCACAGAGAATCACCTGCATATTCCCTGAAGAAAGAATGTATTCCGCCGACATGAGAAGTTCCTCAATGGTCGTCATCATTCCCCGCTTCAGCAGAACGGGTTTTTTGCACTGCCCGATGCGTTTCAGGAGTGAAAAGTTTTGGACATTCCGGGCACCGATTTGCAGTACATCGGTGTATTCCTCAACCAAATCAACTTCCATCGTACTCATGACTTCCGTCACAACCGGCAGGCCTGTTTTCTCACGGGCTTTCTTCAGAAGCTTCAAGCCTTCTTCTTCCATCCCCTGGAAACTGTAGGGTGAGGTGCGAGGCTTGTAGGCACCACCAC
>CAZTYA010000246.1:0-3778 GCA_964617255.1 uncultured Syntrophales bacterium | reverse complement strand
AAGATATAAACAACAATAAAAATGAAGAGGAGGAAGAAATGATGAAAAAATGGTTGATTCTGGTATTCTCCATTGTGACAGCGTTCATGCTCTGCTTACCAGCCATGGCGGCGAACCGCGCCGGGGCCGGTTCCATCACGCCCTTTATCGGTGGTTATAACTTCGACAGCGAGGAAGATCTCGATAATGCGCTCCTCTATGGACTCCGGATGGGATACAACTTCACCAAGAACTGGACCCTGGAAGGCGTTTTGACCTTTGCCGAACCAGATGGTGATCGGCAGTACATGTCTGTGATTCAGCCACAGGGAGCGCCAATTTTAGTCCGCGGGGATTCCAATGATGCCAAGATGTATGGATACAAAATGGAGATCCTGTACAATTTCCTGCCTGACGGCATGATCGTGCCGTTCATCGCCGCCGGCTTGGGCGGCCGGTACATGGATTGGGATGACCGAAGCAGCGATAATGACTTTGTTCTGGATTACGGCGCCGGCCTGAAGATCTTCTTCGCCGAAGACTGGGCGGTCCGGGCCGATATCCGCCATGTTTATGTGACGGATGAGAATTTCAACAACGTGGAATACGGCATCGGTCTTTCCTATTTCTTCGGCGGCAAGAAAGAACAGGTTGTTCCTCCTCCGCCCCCGCCCCCTCCGGCACCGGCGCCTTTTGTTGAGCCGGATACGGACGGAGACGGTGTCATCGACAAGTTGGATCAGTGCCCCGATACACCGGCCGGTGTCAAGGTCGATGAAGTGGGATGCCCCCTCGACACGGACAAAGACGGTGTTTACGACTATCTGGACAAGTGCCCCGATACCCCCATCGAGTTGAAGGTGGACAAGGACGGTTGTCCCATGAAGGTCACCATCAATCTCAATGTGCTCTTCGATTTCGACAAGTCCGACGTGAAACCGAAATATCACGACGAAATCAAGAGAGTGGCGGATTACATGAACGCCTATCCCTGGGAGAAGGCTACCCTGGAAGGTCATACGGACAGCAAGGGCACGGATGCCTACAATGAGAAACTCTCCCAGCGCAGAGTGGATGCCATCAAAAAATATCTGGTGGAGAAATTCGGAATCAGTGCGGATCGCCTGAAAGCCGTCGGTTATGGCGAATCGAAACCCATCGCCACCAACGACACGGATGAAGGTCGTCAGTTGAACCGCCGCGTCCAGGCCGTCATGGAAACCTATATCAGGAAATAACCGGTTATTGCTTGAGTGAAAAAGCCCCGGAGCACACACGTCCGGGGCTTTTTTTATTTTAAAACGCTTTCACCCAACTTCTCTTTTATTCAAGATTTTCCGTCAGGAGTGACTTCCGTCACACATATTGCACCTAAACATACTAAGATTTAAAGATTTTACCCGATCTTGCCGATATATTGATCGAAAGGTCTTTTCCTTGCCGGCTGGTTTAAGTGACGAATTTAGTCAACCCATTCAAGAAACGATAACGCAGAATTTGGCCGTGTAAAACAAGCAAACGATCCGATCAACCCTCTCTCCAACGGGGAGGCTTCAAAGCCTCCCCTCCCTCCTTATTTTACAGAAATGTTCACCATTGCATTCATGGCATTTTACCGTTTTGTTCCCGGCGAATTTCCCATCTCGTCGTTTAAATAGAATATTTGCTCAGGTTAAACGTTTTTATGATTGCCATCTCATCTCAATTTGCTATAGTTTGTCAAAAATGTGGAGTTGAGCCATTCAGAACCCAGACGCATTTCTCCCCTTCGCAATCCCACAACTGAGATCTCGAAACATGAGAATCGGTAAGCAGGGCCTTTTACGCCGTTCTTTCTCCGTTGTGCCCGATGATTTTTTCCGCCTTTATCAAAATGACGAGCTTCGTCTGGACGTTGAATTTCTGAAAGAGGCTGCAGCAGCAAAAGTGTTCCTGCACACCAACATCGACTGTCCGCAGAACAGGTGGCGGGAAATCGAATTTCAAAAGGGAATCGATGGTTACCATCTGTCCTATCTGATCAAACAATGCGGTAACTATCAATTCAAGCTGAAATACTCACTTGATAACGGGAAAACCTGGTATTGGGACCGCGTGCCCTTCAGCCGGGTTATCGTCGATCCGGAACCCCTGAAGGACATCAGGATGTATACACTGATCCCGCCGATTTCCGGAACGATCCGGGACTGGATCGATCTTCTTCCCCGGATTGCCGGTCTGGGCTTTAATGCCGTGCATCTTCTCCCCTTGACCAGTCTCGACGACACGGAAAGCCCCTATGCCGCGTTCGATCTTTTTTCCATCGACGGTGCCTACAT
Source organism: uncultured Syntrophales bacterium (assembly GCA_964617255.1). GTDB lineage: Bacteria > Desulfobacterota > Syntrophia > Syntrophales > JAAYKM01 > JAAYKM01. Next base: position 1,481 of record CAZTYA010000246.1, on the reverse strand, counting down.
CGATAGTGAAAACGATTCCGGATTTGCGCTATTTCAGGAATTCACTGAAAAGGCAAGGGACCTGGGCATCCGCCTGTGTTTCGATCTCGTCCTGAATCACATCGGAACCGGCAGCAGAATGGCGCGCATGTGCCCGGAATGGATTGTCCCGGACAAGACCGAAAAAGACGGACTCAAGCGTTCCGGATGCTGGCACATGAACGCCTGGCTTAAATGGGAGGACCTGGTCAAAATCTACTATGATCACCCCCATCCCGACATCCGTAAAGACATCTGGAGCTACATGAAAAAGTATGCGCTGTTCTGGTCTTACTTTGCGGACCTGACAGGCGGCATGATCCGCCTGGATAACCTCCATTCCAGCCACGAAGGTTTTATCACGGAACTGCTGGAAGAAATACGCCGGACCTACCCAAACCTGGCGGTCACGGCGGAATTTTTCACCGATTCCAACACAATCCTGAAGAAAGCAGCCGAATGGCAGATCAATCTCTTTCTGGCCAACCAGTGGGAATATCCCTACGCCGAGAACCTGAGGAATTATATTCGTTATATTCATGACATCGGAAGAAAGGTCCGGTTCTATCTCCCCTTGACCACCCATGACACAGGCGCACCGGCCCAGCTTTTTGGTAAAGCCGAAGCCGCTGTCAGCCGCTACGCTGTAACCGCCCTTATGGGAACAGGGCAGACGGGCATCGTCCAGGGCACCGAACATGGATATCCGGAAAAAATAAATTTTATGGGTCGCAAGGATAAATACCGATTCTCCGAAAACACCGGATTCGCGGAAGGGATCAGAACCATCAACCGGCTCCTCGGCTCATCTCCTGTGTTTCATCAGGCAGGTAATCTCGAATGGATCGACAACGGGCACGGCGCCGTCCTGGGCGCACTGCGCCGGTCGGAAAAACCAAACGATCAGGGGTATCTGATTTTTGCCAATCTGGATATTCAAAATCCATATACTTTCGCTGTTGATCTTTCCTCTCTGATCAAAACCAGGGATTCCCTGGCGTTGGAAGACTGCATCAGCGGCCTGTGCACCGTGGTCAAAACGGACCGCATACCCGTTGATATTGAGCCATGCGGCATCCGAGTTTTCTCGATTGCAGCATCCGAATAAACGACAGGAGATAATCGGGACCGCGGTTGCCCGCTGTTCTTTCACGGCGTCGGATTACAGGCGGCTTCGTACAAACCGTAGATCATAATATTGTCCGACACAACATCTTCCCAGTTCGGCTGCTCGATGGAACTGTTTCGAAACAGTTCCTTGCCGTTTATGTCAATGTCCGCCGTGGATAACGCCTTGTATTTCTTCTCTTTGCAGTTAATTACGAATAACACGATATGGTGTGATAATTTATCATATCCCGCCGTCGGGAACCCCTGTGCCTTCATCCGTTTAATCAATATCTCCCTGCTTTGATCAGATACTTCCCTTTTAAACCAGATCTGTTTGATATGCCGGGTTCTGT
>CAZTYA010000245.1:0-3855 GCA_964617255.1 uncultured Syntrophales bacterium | reverse complement strand
GTGTTGATTTCATTCAAATATATTCTGTTTCCATCAACAAAGAAATCGACCCGCGCAAAGCCCTTGCAGTCGCAAAGCCGGTAAGCGTTAGCAGCCGTGCTTTTGATTTTTTCCTTCATTTGAGAATTAAGTTTAGCCGGAATGACGACCTGGGTTTTGTTATTCTTATATTTTTCATCGAAATCATAGAAAGTCCCATCTACGACAAGCTCCCCCGGATCGGATACGGTCAATTCGTCATTGCCTAATACGGCCACTTCAATTTCCCTGGGGTTTACGAGTCCCTGCTCAACAACAATTTTATCATCATGCTGCGCGGCATCTTTGATGGCTTTCTTAAGTTTATTAAAATCCGTAACTTTTACCACACCGACGGAAGAGCCGGAATTCGAGGGTTTGATGAAAACGGGTAACCGGAAGGTTTCTTTTATTTTAGCGATCCATTTTTCAACATCGGCTTGTTTTTTACCCCGCAGATCAATCGCATCGAAATTGACCTGATTGATTTGCTGTCCGGCTAAAAATGTTTTGAAAACAGCCTTGTCCATGCACAGGCTTGAACTCAAAACCCGGCAGCCGCAATAGGGCACTTTCTGAATTTCAAAAAGTCCCTGCAGTGCGCCGTCTTCCCCATATTTGCCATGGGTAATCGGCAAAGCGACATCAAAAAGCCTGGAAAAGTCGTCGGCGGTTATCCTGTTCTTTTTGGAAATGCCTTTCATTTCAATGGCATCTTTCAAAACATAGAACTGATTGTCAGTATGCCAGTAAACCAGAACCAAATTATATTTTTTACGATCGAAATTTTTGATGATGTTCTGGGCGGAAATGATCGAGATGTCCGCTTCGTTACTGATACCCCCGAAGAATATTCCTACGGTTTTCTTTTTCACGTTGTTCCCCTGATCTTTATTATTCCGTGCTCAAAAACGAATTTTGCATTTAACGGCGGGAATTTATAGTCTATTTCCCACCGGTGGTCAACGTCGTTTTTCGATCCGGATAGACTCTGCCCGACCATGCCGAAAAAAGACTTAAAGATTTCTCGAAGCTTTGCTCCTTGAAATGACCCGGCCTTTACAGGGAGCGAAGACCGTGGCGCTGGTGGATAGGCCGAGCTTTTCATGGGCATCATTTTGAAGCGAACATGAATTCTGGATCCCGGATTGACAGGGTTAATATCGAAAGTCAGTGCAACGTTTCATTAGACTTTCTTCATGCCGGGAATGCGGCAGCTGCCGCCGTCTTCCTCGATATTTACGCCGTCCGCAAGTAAAACCTTATGTTCCTTGTGCCGACGGAAATAGGTAACGGCATACGAGCAGGAGGGGATAACTTTCATCCCGTTTTGCGCGGCATAATCGACAACCGCTTTTAGAAGTTCTTCGGCTATGCCCCTGCCGCGCAGGTCTGAATGGACAAAAGTGCGGTAAACATCGAGTGCCTTGCCCTGGTCTTTCATTTCATGCTCCACAACGCATCGATGCCCGTCAACATCACAAAAGAAACAACCTTCCTTTTCATTATGCAATATTTTGATCTTCCCTTTTTTGTCTTCGTTTTCCATTTTCCTTGATCCTCTCATCCGAAAAATAAAGTTTCACTCATAAAGCTGAAATATATAAACGAGTCATGGGTGCGTCAAGATTAAGGCAAAAAGGATGATCGATACGTGTATTTTCATGAAAAGACAAAATATCTGCTGCAACCGTTCAAAACCATGCAAGCGCTTTTTCACGGGGCGTATCCCCAGGTCTTTTCTATCCCATCCGAAAATCGGTTCCGAAGATTTTAAACATCAGAATTTGGGGTCCGATTTTCCATCGGTCAACGACTTTTATGGAATGACATGGGCAGGCTGTATCATCAAGGCGACCCCACCGGATCAATCTTTCAAACAGATCGTTTCAAAGTCCATGTGGTTCTTCAGGATCATGGTGCCGGTGACGATGGAAGTGGCGGTAATGATGGCAACGCTGCACGCGGACAGGGATGCACGACCCTCTTCCGGGGCAATGGTCCCCGGCTTGTCATCTGCCAGTTCCTGAATATCCAGCCGGCAGCCGGTTCGGCGCAAACTCGGAATAAGCGGACCAAAAAAACCGACCATCGTAACATGATCGGAGGCCTGAATATTGACCAGTTCCAGGACATCTGTCGTGGTGGTTTGGGGATGCGGCAATCCCGCCGCCAGGGCATTGGCCGTTGCGAGGCCGATGGAGCGGGAAAGCGGGTTAATCGGGTTTCCCAGCATCTCGAGAAGCTCATGGGGCGCTCTGCCCGCAAGCGTCCCCGCTTTTTGCTCGTGCGTGCAGCTTCCCGAATTTGACTGAGCCGTCCACGCAATGCCGATATTGTCGTTTCCGAGTCGCACACTGGTATAGCCTAAACCGATACGCACGTCAGAAACAACGAGACCATCTGAAACGGGTTTGACGTAATCAATGATTCTCTGCTGAATTGTTTTATCCATGAACGTCTCCGGCAATAAGTTGATGTGTCAGTAACGAATCCCACGGAACATGAATTTCATTCCCGTGGCATTCCCATGTTTATTTGCTAACGAATTGATATGGCGTTATGCTTTATAATATATAACCGGATTATGCAACATCAAAGACTTGTCCGGAAAGTTATATCGGGCGCTAAAAAGGGGCACTGGCACGCAAGAGATCGCATGTTAATGGATTATTGACGTTGATAAATCAGAATGTCGTTGGAAAGCCATGGCTGAAAATGAACGGTTCTTGCTTCAAAGCCCAAATCACTTTTTCCCTGCACAGAAAGGATATCCCATAGTTGATATCACAACTTATCATTACGGACGCGATGGTTCCGTCAGCGTCCTTCATTTTGGTTTTCGTACACATCGAGGATTCAGGGGCATGGAATTTTTCAGCAGGTTGCAAATCGTCTGGATGTGAGGCCGGTTATGTTTTGGCGTGAGAAGATAAAAAATCTGTTCATTAATTTGGCAGAATATGCATGTATAATGTCATTCTGCCTTTATTAAAACCATGTTACCCTGCAATCGAAGGAGAACGCTATGGAAAAAGATAGGACGCCGGTCGTTACGAGAAACATTGCCGTCGTCGGTTTTGAAGGCTCTGAGATCCTCGACATTGTCGGTCCCCTTGAAGTGTTTGCCATGGCCGATTTTCTCCTTAAAAATCAGGGCGCTGCTTATGCACCTGCTTACCAATCATACATCCTGGCGCGGAAGAAGGGCGTCTTCAGTACATTTTCCGGTGTAAAACTGACGGCAGATTATGCCTGGAAAGAATTTTCAAAACCGATTGATACACTTTTCGTTGCCGGCGGACCGGACGTGAGCCCTCTGGCCGATGACAGGGAATTTCTCAACTGGCTGTGCTGCATGGAAAAGCAGGTCCGCCGCTTCTGTTCCGTATGCACCGGTTCGCTCGTCCTGGCCAGGGCAGGCCTGCTTGACGGGAAACGGGCCACGACACACTGGGTTGCGCTGCAGGAAATGAAGACGGATTATCCGGAGATTGTCGTGGATTGCGATGCCCTTTTCATTCGTGATGGGCATATCGCCACCTCGGCAGGTATTACCTCGGGCATGGATCTGGCCCTGGCGCTTCTTGAGGAGGATTACGGCAAAAAATTAAGTCTGGACGTTGCCAGAATGCTCGTTCTTTACCTGAAGCGTCCCGGCGGGCAGAGTCAATTCAGCGTTCAACTCCGGCAGCAGATCGCACAAGACAGTCCCATGGCCAATATATTGAAATGGATCGCGGAAAATTACGGCGGATCGATTACGATCGAGAGGTTGGCCGAGCAGGCCGCCATGAGTCCCCGCAATTTCGCCCGTGTGTTTGTCCGAGAAACCGG
>CAZTYA010000244.1:0-3855 GCA_964617255.1 uncultured Syntrophales bacterium | reverse complement strand
CTTCCGGTCAGTCAAAGTTGATGCGCTCCTTCTCGATGACCAGCGGGCGCTTGAGGACCTGTGTAACGTGGCAATCAAACAGGCTCAAGTCCGTAATCACGTAATACGACTACGGAAAGGTTTTTGTCAAATCCTTGCCGGATAATCCTGGCCACCTCATCGGAATAGCTTGCCGCCATGACAATCACTGCATCGACCGGATCCTGGCGAAGTTGCTCGGGAGAAACGATAGGCAAATGACTTGCCGGAGTATATTTGCCCTGCTTGAAGGGTGCAGAGTCGACAACATAACGAATCCTTTCTGCAATGCCGGTCAACGCTATAATGGCCAAAGCCTGATGCCCGGCCCCCCATATAGCGACACGTTTGTCTTTAAACTGCTTCAGATATGCTTCCAGGTCGGATTTTATTCGTGTCTGATATTGAAAGAACTCCGAGATGTCCAGTCGACGGCGCTTCCTTACGACAACAGAAATGACATAGTCATCACGCAACTCGTCGGACTCCATTACCTCGAAGCCATTCAATGCTAATGTGGTCTGCAAAGTCTCTCTGGTGAAGTAAAGCAGATGGTCGGCTATAAACTCGGAAAAAAGCTTTTTGCGCAACACCATGTCAAAGTTCGGCACCTCGACCAAACCGACACCATGGTCTGTCAGATTGCCATAAATCACCCGCAACGCCTCGTTAGGATTGGGCATGTGTTCCAGAAACATCAGCAACAGGAAGGCATCGAAAGGTCCGTTGGCAAAAGTGCCAGTTTCCAGATCAGGATAGCCCCGGGAAACTGCCAAACCCTTCTTTTGGCATTCAGCAACTGCACTCTCCGAAGACTCCAGCCCATAAGACTCGACATCCAGCGGTGACAGCAAGGAAAGAAACTCCCCGCGTCCGCACCCGATCTCAATGATTTTCCGGCCTTTAAGAGAATATTTATGAATGAAATTGTTAAATTGCTGCGTTTTGAAATCTTTCACCGTTCCTGAAACGGCAGCGGCTCGAATTACCTCCCGATAATAGGGTACCGGCACACCGTTTAACTGTACCAAGCCACAAGCCACACACTGGCAAACCTCCAAGTCAACACCCTTCTCATAGGCTAGGGCCGCCTTGTCCGGAAAATTCTGAGCTGCTTTCGGCATGTTTGCATATCGCAGCAAGGGTTCCCCGAAAAATTTCTGCCCGCAGACCCTGCAAGTATTCATTACCTCTTGTGCTCCTTTTAAGAATTTATTCAGGTCTGTCCCTCGTTAGATTGATCGTCAAAATTGATCTTCTCGTCTTCGATAACCAGCGGATGGTTTTTTACTTGGGTCAGTATCGCTCCGACATATTCTCCGACTATGCCGATGAAGATCAATTGTACGGCTGAAAAGAAAAACAGGCCGATCACGAGCGGTGCCATGCCCAGCGAAAACGTATCCCATCGCAATATCTTGTAAACAAAATAGCCCATTGCAACCAGCATGCTGATACCGGCCAAGCAAAAGCCGGAAAAGGTTGCCAGGCGCAGCGGAAGTTTTGAATGGTTCACGAAACCGTTCATCGCGTAATCATAAAGAGTGAAAAAATTATGCTTCGAGACTCCGTGCTTGCGAGGTGGTTGCATGAATTCGATCTCGGCTCTTCTGAATCCGATTTCACTAATGAAGCCTCGAAAATAAGGTATCGGGTCTTTGTATAGTTTGAGTGCATTCATGAATTTTCGGTCGTAAAGTCCAAAACCGGTGAAATTCTGAATGATATGATCCGTGTCCGACAGTTTTGAAAGCAACCAGTAGTAAAAACGGCGTATCCAGAACATCAGCGAACCGTCCCGGCTTTTGCTTTTGATGGCTGCTACAACCTGGTAGCCTTCGGACCATTTTTTAATTAGATCGGCAATAAGCTCGGGGGGATCCTGCAGATCGGAACTCATGATCACCACCGCATCTCCGGTTGCCTGCAGGAATGCGTTATATCCAGACCGGATCGGACCGAAGTTGTTTGCGTTCAGGATCACCTTGAAATTATTGTCCGTTTTGGCAATTTGCCGGAGAATATCCCTGCTGCGGTCCGTTGAGCAGTTGTCCGCCATGATGATCTCATAGGAATATTGGGGAAACCCGGACAATACTTTGATGATGCGGTCATAGAATTCCTGCAGATTGTCCTCCTCGTTAAAACATGCACTTGTAATGCTTATTTTTTCGTTTTCCATGCATGCCGTCCTTGTAATCCGGTGCTTGAAATCACGTTCTCTTGAGTAAGGTGTATTCAAAAGTTATCATCGCAACTTTTCAACGGGAAACCCGTCGATATTATCTCTCGTGTAATAATCACTCCGATAGATATCACATCGCGCACAGGAATAATTCTTATGTTTCCTGTTCTCAAGCTGCATGACCTGGAACTCATACCAGGGGTTGGAATTCCAGATTTCCTGCAGGGTACCCCTGTCCACATTGCCCAGATTCGTACCGCCGATAAAATCCACACAACAGGGTGAGACATCGCCATTGCTGCGGACAGCCATGGTTGTAAATGCCATGGGACAAGCAATCCGCCGGGAGCTGTTTTGTTTCATGTCGGTGATGGCCGCATCCATGGAGTCTTTGTAGTAATTCTTGATAAAATCGGCACCATCCACTTTGATCCAGCAATGCGGTTTATCAATATAGACCTCGTCAGTGACATCCTTGTACATGAGGATAAACCGTTCATTTTCGTCACTATACGCATCCAGCATCTTGCAGCTTACAAAAGGCCTTTCCGAACTCTCGCGCCGCTTGATTTCCTGCAGGACCCTCAGGTTCTCATGGATTGTGCGGATATTTACGGACGAACAGGTAACAGCCTTATGACGGTCCTGATCAGACGCGTATATGGACACGCGTGCGTAATCCAATTGGTACTCCACACACTTCTCGGCAATCTCCCGGGTCAGAAGAGAGGCATTGGTTGTGGTCTCTATCCGTTCCGCCACATCCGCATCCCGGGCGATCTTCAGCATCTCGCAGAAATCCCGGTTGACCAGCGGTTCGCCATAGAGGCTCAGCTTCAGCACCTTCAGCTTCGGCCCCGGCCAGGCCACAAGCTGCTCCATGACATGTCGAAAGCGCGCCATCGGCATGTTCCCGCGGGTGCGAGTGAAGTAGGATTCCGACTTGATGCTCTGAAAGCATTGGATGCACGTGAAGTTGCACAGGCTCGACGGCTCCACCAGAACCGTGAATGGTTTGCGCAACGGCATGACATCCTTGAGGTTCTTCCGGTTAGTACACTTCAGTTCGGTGTATTTCAGCATGACCACTTCACTTTACAAAGTCACTCTCATCAAATGCCTCACTCCAGTGGATCGGCAAGGGCTTCCCGTAAAACTTCGTCATGTATTTGTTGATGAAATTCCTGTCTTCCCCGGAGAGGCACTTGGGATTGAAATCGCGGAAATGGCGAATGCTGAGGCCCCTGTCGATGATATCCTTGAGAGGCTCTTCGAAGATGTTTCCGATGGATATGTGTATATATACACAGGGCAGGACGTCCCCGTATTTGGTGACATGAAGGACGCAGTTTACCGCTCCGCAACCCCGATCCATGCCGTAGGACGGGAAGACATCGCGCCGTGCCACTGGGTATTGTTGGTGGAGACGGTACAGAAAGGCGGCGTCATCCTCGGTGATCAAAACATCGTGCCTCCCCTCCCATTCTCCCAGGGCCCGGGCGATCAGGATGTCCAGAGAATAGCCCTCTTCCTGAGCGAACCGGGCCAGTCGGACGGTGTTCTCACTCTGCGCGGTCTCATGAGCGACAAAGTGCTGAATGATCACGTCCAATCCAGCCTGCCTAGCCGCATCAATTGCATTCATGGCCTTT
>CAZTYA010000243.1:1287-3876 GCA_964617255.1 uncultured Syntrophales bacterium | reverse complement strand
CGGCTAAGACGCCCGGCGCCATCGAAGCGCCCCAGCAGCAGGCCAAAACGTCCACACCGGCGGCCGGCACCGCCTTAGCACCCACTCCGGCAGAGAAGAGTACCCAGACGGCCACCATCCAGAAGCCGGGCGTGGAAAAAGACGTTACGGTTGATACGCCGCTTTACCGGGCCGTTTTCACCACCCGGGGGGAACCCTCCGCTCCTTCCAGTTGAAACAGTTTAAGACAAAACTCGACAAAAATGCGAGTTTGATAGAACTGGTCAATTACGTCCCGAATATGCCGCTGCCGTTGTCCGTGTCCTTTGTCGATTCCAGCATTCTGGTGGCCGGCAACGACTTATATGAAGCGGACCGCCAGTCCGTCACCTTAGGCAAAACCGATCAGAAAACCAGCCTGACCTTCAGCCAGACCTACCCGGGTTCGGTGTGGATCGAGAAAGTCTTTACCTTTAATCCGAACGATTATGCCATCCAGATGGAGGTGAAGGTCCATAACCTGTCCCCGGCGACGATTCAACAGAACGCCACCCTGACCTGGTTCCATTATGACGATCCGGCCATCGAAAAGGACAGCTACACCCACGACGGACCGATTTATTTCATGGACAAAGATGTTGATCTGACGGACCTGACGGATTTGAAAGCCGAAGAACACCATGGACCCGATGTGTCCTGGTCCGGTTACGAAAGCAAATACTTCATCGCCGCCATGATTCCCCAGAATCCGGCCCTGACGTCCCTGACCTTGAACCGGGACCAGCATAATGTCGTTTCCGTACAGTTGAAAGGACCCAAGAACATCATTCCGACCGGGCAGAACGGCCTGTTCGCCTACACGCTCTATCTGGGCCCCAAGGATTACTCCATCATGAAGGCCTTAAATGTCGGTCTGGAGAACGCCATCGACTTCGGCTCCTGGGTCAAATGGCTGGCCATGCCGCTTTTGATCGTCCTGAAGTGGATCTTTCAGTATGTGCAAAACTACGGTATCGCGATCATTATTCTAACTATCCTGATCAAGATCATCTTCTGGCCCCTGGGCAACAAGAGCTACAAATCCATGAAGGAAATGCAGAAACTGCAGCCCAAGATGCAGGAACTGCGGGAGAAATACAAAGACGACAAGCAGAAGCTCAGCCAGGAGACGATGGCCTTATATAAAACTCACAAGGTGAACCCCCTGGGGGGATGTTTGCCCATTCTGATCCAGATTCCCGTTTTCTTTGGCCTTTACAAGGTCCTGCTCTATGCGATTGAGCTGCGGCATTCGCCCTTTTTCTTCTGGATTCAGGACCTGTCCGCCAAGGACCCCTATTACATCACACCGATTATCATGGGTGCGACCATGTTCATTCAGCAGAAAATGACCCCGACCATGGGTGATCCGATGCAGGCGAAAATCATGCTGCTTATGCCCGTTGTGTTTACCTTCCTCTTCCTCAACTTCCCGTCGGGTCTTGTGCTGTACTGGCTTTTCAACAACATCATCAGTATCGGTCAGCAGGTTTACATCAACAAGCACGCCTAAGCACGGGGTGAAACATGATGCACTCGAAAGAATATGAAGGGAAAACCATCGACGAGGCCATCGATAATGCCTGTAAAACCCTGAACGTACCCAGAGAGAAGCTGAAGATCGAAATTCTTTCCGAAGGATCGTCGGGATTCTTCGGCCTGGGTTCGAAAAAAGCCCGTATTAAAGCCGCTCTCCTCTCTTTCGAAACGGCAACACTCAGCCATGGATTTGAGGCGATACCGGATACCCAGGACGAAAAACCCGCACCGGTTGAAGCACCCAGCGTGAAAATCATCGAAACAAAACCGGCACCGGCGGAAATCCCGGCAGGAATTCTCGCCGAGCAGGCCCGGGAAATCCTGGAAGGCATTCTGAAACGCATGTCCCTCGAAGCACCCGTCTCAGTTGAAGAAACGGACGACCGGATCATCCTCAACATCAACGGCGACGGCGGCGGTCTGCTCATCGGCAAACGCGGTAAAAACCTGGACGCCCTGCAGTATATCGTCAGCAAGGCGATTAACCGCCAGAGCGAGACCCGGAAAATGGTCATCATCGATACGGAAACCTATCGCAAGCGCCGTGAAGAATCCCTGGTGGCCATGGCGAAGGAACTTGGGGAAAAGGCCCGGCGCACCCAGAAACCGATCACAGTGAGCCACATGAATGCCCACAACCGGCGGATCATTCACATGGCCCTGCAGAACGAGGAAGGTTTGACCACGAAAAGCCGCGGCGAAGGCGAATTCCGGAAAATTGTGATCCTGCCGGACCGAAAATAACTCTTGCCGCACGGGGGAAGGCCATGACCGATTCAGGTGACACCATAGCCGCCCTGGCCACGCCTTTGGGATATGGAAGCATCGGCGTCATCCGCCTCAGCGGCCCCCTGTCCCTCGACATCGCCCGCCGCGTCTTCCGCGCCTCCCGTTCCCGTGAACATTTTGAATCGCACAAGCTTTATCACGGCGATATCGTCTCGCCGGAAACGGGCGCCGTGATCGACGAGGTGCTTCTTTGCTTCATGGAGAAACCGCACAGCTATACCGGGGAAGACACGGTGGAAATCA
>CAZTYA010000243.1:0-1187 GCA_964617255.1 uncultured Syntrophales bacterium | reverse complement strand
CTTTGCTTCATGGAGAAACCGCACAGCTATACCGGGGAAGACACGGTGGAAATCAACTGCCACGGCGGACCGCTGATCATCAAATCCATTCTGCATTCGGTGACCCTTCTCGGGGCAAGGCTCGCCGAACCGGGGGAATTCACAAAGCGGGCCTTCCTTAACAACCGCATCGATCTCTCTCGCGCGGAAGCCATTCTCGACGTGATCCAGGCCAAAACCGAAAGAGGCCTCTCGGCGGCGGTCAATCGCCTGAAAGGGTCCCTCGCCAGGGAAACGGCGACCATCCGTGACGCCCTTCTGGACATTCTGGCCATACTGGAGGCGTCGATTGATTTCTCCGACGAAGACGTCCCGGAGGAACAGCTCTCCCGGACCGCAGCCGGACTGGAGACCTGTCTCGGTCAAGTTTCGCATCTCCTGTCCACTTTTCGCAACGGCAGAATCGATCAGGAGGGTCTACGTGTTTTGATCGTCGGAAAACCGAATGTGGGGAAGTCCAGTCTCTTGAATGCCCTGCTGGGTGCAGAGCGGGCCATCGTGACCCCCATTCCTGGCACCACCCGCGATTTCATTGAGGAATCGATCCGGATTGGCGGTATTCCGGTCGCGATTATCGATACGGCGGGTATTCGGGAATCCGCCGATATGATTGAAGAACAGGGGATCGCCCTGGTCTGGCAGAAGCTTCAGGATGCGGATGTGGTTTTGCTGGTTTTCGATGGCAGCCGTAATCTCGACGCCGACGACCGCCTTGTCCTGGAAAAGACGAAAGACAAGGAACAGGTGATCGCCGTCATCAACAAAGAGGATCTGCCCTTGCAGTGGGCAATCCCGGACCTGCTCAAAGACCGGCCGCGGCTGAAACCCATCACCATTTCTGCGAAATTCAAAACGGGCCTTTCAAATCTGAAGGATGAAATGTCCCGTCTGGCAGCCACGCAGGAATCTTCCCCTGACGACACGGTCTGTATCACCAACATCCGCCACGTCCATGCCCTGTCCCGGACGGCGGAATTTCTCACCAGGGGCCGGGACAACCTGCTGGCCGGCATGCCGCCGGAAATCGTCTCCATCGATCTGCGGGACGCCCTCAACCAACTCGATGAAATCGGGGGACGCACCCTGCCCGAAGACATTCTGAACCGGATCTTTTCCACCTTCTGTATCGGAAAATAATCCGGCGGGTC
>CAZTYA010000242.1:0-3877 GCA_964617255.1 uncultured Syntrophales bacterium | reverse complement strand
AATGCCCTGCCCACCGTTCCTTCCAACCTCAGGAAGATTTCCGTCATGCTGGAAAAGCCCCGTCTGACGATGGATGAGATCGCCCGGTTTGTTGCCAATGACCCGGCCTTGACCACCAAGGTCCTCCGGATGGTCAATTCCGCCGCTTATGGTTTCCCGGGGAGGATTTCCTCCGTCTCCCATGCAATCATGCTGCTGGGTTTGAATGTGATCCGGGGGCTCTTAATCGGCATTTCCGTTTTCGATCTCATGCAAAAGAATATGGCCGGTCTCTGGGAGCATTCCTGCGCATGCGCCGTCGCGGCACGCTGCATCGCCCAGCAGAAAAAAATGAAGGAACCGGAGGAGGTTTCCATCTGCGGGCTTCTGCACGATATCGGCAAGGCCATCGTCATGCTCCAGTTCCCCTCGGAATATGAACAGGCCCTCCGGGAAGCGAAGGAAAAAGATATCAGCCTCTTTGAAGCGGAAAAGAAATATTTGGCCGCCACCCATGCCGATGTCGGTCTCTGGCTGGCCCAGAAATGGCGTTTCCCCGCCAATCTTGTGGAGGCAATCGGCTATCATCATCGGCCGCAGTTGGCCACTCAGGCCCCCCTCGAAACAGCCATCGTCCATATTTCGGACAGTTTTGTCCGCGCCAAGGGTGTCGGATTTGCCGGCGATCCCTTCGTTTCAACCATTCACCCTGCGACGTGGCAGATGCTGCAGCTCTCCGACGACGAAATCCGGGATATCCTCACCCAGATAGACGAATCCACCTCTGCCGCCGGAGAAGAAACGTGATGTCTTCCACCATCCTCGTCATCTCCGGTTCTCTGCCAACAGTGAATACGTTGACGAAGAGCCTGGACGAAATGGGGTATGTGACGGTCTTTAATCACTTCAGTTCTACCTTTGACTTCGTGTATAATGAAATCCCCCTGTTAATGATCGTGGATTTATTTGAAGAACCGGAAACGATCCCCCTGTTGAATTCATTTAAGGAGGATCCGCTGTTTGCCGGGGTCCCCGTCCTGGCTATTCTGGATGATGAACACACAGCGATGGATTGGGAAACGGTTCACGCCGACGATTACATCCGGCGTCGGTTTATCGAACACGATATTTTAATGAAGGTCCAACTTTGCATTCTCCGTTCCAAACGGGTTGTCGAGGTGAATCCCCTGACGCGATTGCCGGGCAATATCGCCATCAACCGCCAGATTCAAAGCCGGATCGATAATCAAACCACCTTCGCCCTGGCCTATGTCGATCTTGACCATTTCAAGCCTTTCAACGATAAATACGGATTCAGCCGCGGCGATGATGTACTCAAAATAACCGGCCGCCTGATTCTGAATATCGTTAAGGGCAATTATTCACACAGCAGCTTTGTCGGTCACATCGGCGGCGATGATTTCATTTTCATCACCGAACCGGCCATTATGGAAGATGTCTGCCGGGATCTGATCGGCGCGTTCGACCATATTATCCCTACCTTTTATGATCAGGATGACCGGCAGTCGGGCTTTATACAGTCCAAGGACCGGGAAGGACATGTGAAACTATTTCCCTTTTTGTCAATTACGATCGGTGTCGTCTACGTTAACGGCCTGCATTTCACCCATTACGGGGAAGTTACCGAAATTGCATCGGAAATGAAGCAATACGCAAAAAAACATGCGGGAAGCTGTTATAAAATCAATCGCCGTTCCTATGATCCCGAAAAAAGGAGAAACCGGCAACCGCGGGAGCAATAGCGCATACCCCTCTGCGCATGATTCCATCTGCGGCTTGCGTAAAGCACCTCCCACCCCCAATTACTAAAATTCCATCAGATATCGACCTTCCGTGTTCAGCCATCTTTTATGCCGGTCATATTCGGGGCAATGGGTCCGCACGAACGACCAGAAGCGGGATGAATGATTCATCTCTCTGAGGTGCGCCAGTTCGTGAATCATCACGGAATCAATCACCGCCACGGGCGCCATCATCAGGCGCCAGCTTAGGGAAATGCACTGCCGGGTGGAGCAGGACCCCCAGCGGAAGCGAGCCGACGAAATACGAAGATTTTTGGGAGAAACACCCATCCGTTCCGCATGCTGAGCCATCCGTCCGGGGAAAAAGGCTTTCGCCTGCCGGACATACCAGCGGGAAAGCAAAATTTTCCCCGCTGCCGGTTCCCGACAGATCACACGAAAGGCTTCTCCGCTCCAGTGCAGGGCGTCTTTCGCCTCCCGATCAGCGCGTTGATCCATATAGAGCGGATAGACATGGCCCAGATAACGCACCTGCTTTCCCGGGAGGAAAAAATCGGGGACAGGCGGGACCGCTCTGGCTTTAAATGTCGTTATTTTCCTATTGAGCCAGGCACGTTTTTGCTGCACGAAGACATCGATCTCCGAAAGAGGTATCCCATAGGGAACGCGAACGACCACCTGCCCTTCACGGTTTACGATAATGGACATCGTCTTCCGTCTTTTTCTGCTGCGAATCAGTTTATACTCCTGCTCCATGCCTTGTGACCCCTTTTGCACCTGGTCACATTTCTCCCACAAAACCCACCGGCCGGTCAAGGGCGATCATCCCACCCTAATAATAACCGGCTAATCGATCTCACTGCCGGTTGAACATTTTCCCGTTGACAGAAACGGTTTGTTACACGTAGGGTTTCCGGGTACAGCTTTATATACTCAAGTAAACATTTTCCCGTTTCCCAAAGCGTATCGAAAAAATCAAGGAGTTCATCATGGCAAAAGCATCTGCAAGGCATATCCTGGTCAAAACCGAGGCCGAGTGTGAAAATCTAAAGAAGCAAATCGAAGGGGGCACCGATTTCGCTGAAATCGCCCGGAAACATTCCCTGTGTCCCTCGGGCCAACAGGGAGGCAACCTCGGCGAGTTCGGCCAGGGCATGATGGTCCAGGAATTCGACAAGGTCGTCTTCTCCGAAACGGTCGGCAAGGTCCACGGGCCGGTCAAGACCGCCTTCGGTTATCATCTGATTGAAATCACCAAGCGCACCGAATAATAAAGCGCCCGTCAGCACTCTTGCGGCCTCAGAAAGACGTCGAATTCGGGGTCATATTTGGAAAAGAACTTTTTGTTTGCAGCTGGAAATCAAGGAGACCCATACGAACGGTTTCATCTCTTGCCTGTTGATACTTGCAATGCTGGGTTGTGCTGGAGATTCTGCAAAGGAGTTGCGAGTGCCAAAAGAAAAACTGGCCCCCTGTCCGAACTCGCCGAACTGCGTCTCTTCACAGAGCGTTGACACGGAACATGCTGTTGTGCCGTTAAGATATCGCGGCGCGATGGAAGCGGCAATGCACCGATTATTGGACATCATTCGCGCACAAAAAAGGACAAAAATCGTCCAAATCAGCGGGAACTATATTCATGCCGAGCTTACCTCAGCTCTTTTCGGTTTTGTCGACGATGTGGAATTTCTCATCGATGATACCGCAAAAGTCATCCATGTCCGCTCCGCCTCTCGGGTGGGTTACTATGATCTGGGTGTAAACCGGCGGCGGGTTAACGATCTTCGCTCACGTTTCGAAGAAGCTAACGCCGCTTTGCCTTAGCCGGGAGAAAACTCTTGCCGAAAACGTTATCGATTGTAATAACCCCCTCACAATAGAAAATTTTACTGTTTCGCTTATCGGTCTTTTTTTTCTTGACCCGTCTATGACTTCACAGTGTAGTGATCCCATCATCATGGCCATGACAAGACAAAATTAAAAAAAATGAAAGGAGTCAAAAATGGGAAAGCAGTTAAATGTCGAGGCATGGGTCGCCATGTTTCGCGAGATTGGGCTTGACGATGAAAAAATGAAAACCTGGCATCGTCTGTTTGAAATGCGTTATCCTGAAAACCACCAGGGTTTTCTCGAAT
>CAZTYA010000241.1:0-3877 GCA_964617255.1 uncultured Syntrophales bacterium | reverse complement strand
GCTTTTTCTGTTGACGACAATACGATAACCCGGGGGGACAAGGTCCTTCAATCCTTCATTCTCTTCACTGAGTACCACCACGACATCTTTTACCCCCGCCTGTCTGATCGGCAGGAGAGCGTTTTCCAGCAGCGTTTTCCCTTGAAGCTCCAGAGACAGCTTGGATCGCCCCATCCGGACCGATCCCCCGGCCGCCAGGAGTACAACGGAAAAGTCAAAGCCCTGTTCTCTCTTTCCTCCGTGATAAATGAACCGAACGGGATGGTCGTCCCTGAGAGACGCGAATAAGACAGAACCGTCGGTGTCGGAAAGTCCCGCGCCAATCTCACGAATTAGAGCGCTGCCCGTGACCAGGTCTACTTTGTTGATAAAGGAAACAACCGGTACTCCCGGTAAACGGGTTTTCCCAAGACCGATCATGTGCAGCAGGCACCGGATGAAATGGGAAACACTCAGCGGCTCCCCCGGTTGTGCCCCCGTCAGCTTGCAGAAAGCGTCGCTGCGATGAACATTGTCGGAGGTGACCGGCTGGCCGATGGCCTCAATACCCAGGACAGGAATCAGCAGATCGGAGCGGGTCGGGAAAACGGGTTCATAGGAAGCGTAACCCTTGATCGGCTTGCGGGCCGATCCGTCCGCTTCAACGATGACATAATCGGCGATGTGATGATCCAGCAGGGATTCCGGCCAGGCAGGATCGATCCCGGCAAGCTTGTCTTCCGGCAGGAGCGCCGCCCCAAGAACCGCCAGGCCGTGTGAATCGATAGCTGCCCGCACTTGCTCGCGGACGGCCGCATAATCATCGCCGATCACGACCGGAACGCCTTCAGGACGGAAGATTTTCGTCGTCGTGGTCTGGATGACGGTCTTCTTCCGTGCCGTGAGTTCGCGGGCAAGGGTTTCCATCAGGGAGGTCTTTCCCCCTGCACCGTAGATGGTCACAACTCCCCGCTCCGGCAGGGCCAGACAGGACATAAGGGCCAGGGGGGAATCGGCTGCGGTCATAGAATTTAGCCTTTACCGAAGGCGCAGACGGGATAAACGCACTCCGCACAACTCCGGCACAGACCGCCATGGCCGAAGCGCACAATGTCATCGACGGTGATTTTCTCGCCCGCCAGCACCCGGGGCAACAGGAGATCCAGAATCGTTGTGTCGGCGTACATGGCACAACCGGGAACACCAATAATGGGAATATCCCCTTTGTAGGCCATGAGGAACATGGAGCCGGGCATGACCGGCGCCCCGTAGCGGATGATCTTCGCCCCTGTCATGCGGATGCCTGCCGGTGTCACATCGTCGGGATCAACGGACATGCCGCCCGTCACCAAAACCAGCTCGCAACCCTTGTCAAGCTGATCCAGAATCGCCCGCGTGATTTTCTCCCGATCGTCGCTGACATGGGTAAGCTCCGGGGCATCAAGACCAAAGGCCGCTGTTTTGTCGCGCAGGACAGGACCGAACCCGTCGTCGATACGGCCTTCACAGACTTCCCGTCCCGTAATCACGCCGCCTACCTTGATTTTGCGGTAAGGCTTCACAGCAATCAGAGGAAATGCATGCTTGGCAAGGGCCTCGACCCGGGTCACATATTTCTCCTCGATGACCAGAGGAATCACCTTCGCTCCTGCCACCTTTTCTCCCTTATGGACCGGCGTCTGGTCATGCAGGGTTACGACCGCGATCTGGGGAATGCGGTTAATTTTAAGGAGGGTTCTCGCGTCAACTCTAAGCAGACCGGCGGCTGTCGCGATCAGTTCGTATTTCCCTTCCATGGGTCCTTTGAGGACCAATCCGGGCCCGGCGACGGCTTCGGCAAGCCTAAGCCCCGCATCTTCCTCGTGAAGTTCTCCCGGATCGAGGTCCAGCAACTGGATGTGATGCTTCCCCATGCTGAGCAGAACCGGAACATCCTCCTCCCTGATGACATGCCCTTTTTTAAATCGGGGTCCCTTGTGTACCCCCTTGATGATCTGGGTCATGTCATGACAGAGCACTTTCCCCACGGCCTTTTCCGTCTCCAGGTAACGGCTTTTCATCAATTTGTCTCCCTTTCACAATTGAACGTTATATTCTTTTTTTCATAACGATCATACTGAAAAACCGCTATGACCATTGCTTTCGCTAAACAGGCCCAACAATTTAATGTTGCTCAATATTAACGGGATGTAAGGGCATACAACAGGGTTTAGTGACCTGTCAAGGCAAAGATCGGGCAGGAAAGAAGAGCATATTCCTGAAGCTCATGGTTGGGATTGGATTACAGCTATCGGTGAGTCATTGACCTGCCTATTCGGACAGAGCGTAGTCCACTGCATCCCTGACGCGGAAAAGGGCCGCTTCGGCTTCCTGCAGCAGGGTCCATATGGTATCCTTCTGCTGCAATTCCGCAACACCCAGGGATATCCCGGGGTGAGGCTTTCGCCTCCCATCGGGACGAACCGGCACGGCGTCGGCGATTTCCTTCTGCAGCCTTTCGGCGATCGCGAAAGCCATCTCCAGATTTTTATCGGGGAGCAGAACCAGGAAACTGCTCTCGCTGTAGCGGCCGACAATTTCCGTAGGCCGCAGATGATCACTGATGGTATGCGCCAGAGAATAGAAAACACGATTGCCGTAACTGAAACCGTATTGTTCATTGAATCGGCGAAAGTGATCCACCCCGATCAAGACCAGCGACAGGGGCGTGGCGCTGTCATGAGCATGTTGGACTTGCCGTGCCAGGGTCTGATCCAGCCAGGAGCGATTCCTCAAACCCGTGAGGGCGTCAACGGTCCCGTAACGATGTAATTCCAGTTCGATCCGGTTGTCTTCGCCCGACACATTATCCGCATGACGCAGGCGCCGGGTCATACCGAAAAGAAGATTACAGGCCGCCGCGTGGGACGCATGCACCAGAGACCAAAGAATGTCTTCCTCGATGCATAACAGCCGGGATGCCTCATTGGCCACAACGAAAACCGTAGTCGGTTCCTGATCGATCACGGACATCTCGCCGACATTTTCACCGGGCCCCAAAATCGCGTCGGGTATGTTGTGCAGGGAATCCGTGTGAATGCGAAGAGACCCTTCCAGGATGCAGTAAACAGTCTGGTTGGTCTGACCCGGACACATCAGGATTTCCCCGCGTGCCACACTTTTAATAACGCATGTATCGAGCAGTCCACGGACGGATTCAATACCGACCCCTTTGAAAAGATAGATTCTTCTATATTCTTTTTCGTCCATAAAAATCGTTTCGACGGTCATGTGTCCACCCCCGCTTGGAATCGCAATTCGCGCGAATACCCGCCCATTAAAACCGGCATTGTTAGATCCTTTTTCTACAACTCATGCGTTGAGCCCTTGAGGAGTTACATAACAGCAGGAGGAATTACATGGCAATGGGAACTGTTTCCGAAATCACAGTCAGCCGGTTCCTTGCCGGGGGAAAAGTGCATCATCCAGGAGGAAAGTTTGATTTCTACCCTGCATTTCCCTAAAAATACTTTATCCCCAAGGAAGCCTTTCTGGGGAAAGACGAGTACGCCTATGCGGTTCCCTTTTACGGGGTCGTCAGACCGATTCTTAATCGATCTCATCTTTCATCCTCATCTAAAATTTAAAGATCGCTATTCCGCAGCATTTTCTGCACGGCGCGAACTGTCCGGAAGAAAAGCCGCCTATTGTGCCATCGTCGCTATGGCGTGCCTGTGTCTGTTTCGAGAAAAGGGGTTTCAACTCGCCTAAACGATGGATCATGCCCCGTGTTTGACCGCCCAAACAAATCATTACTGCATAATTTTAATAAGATAGGTGGTTATTGCGAGTGTTGCAGGCGAGTACGGAAATCAGTCTTGCGCGTAGTTGTGTTCAATCGTTGCGGTAAAGACAACGT
>CAZTYA010000240.1:0-3888 GCA_964617255.1 uncultured Syntrophales bacterium | reverse complement strand
TCAATGTCATGCCGATAACATTGTGTAGAAAATTGTTTTCACCCGGTGAGGCATAGCGAAATACTCGCGCCGGACGCAGGGTGGTGATGGCGGCATGCCCGACAATCAGGCGGTCACGAATCCCCCAGAAGTTCGTGGTTGTAACGCCCCAAAAGTTGTGGAATACCAGTGGTTCGCCTCGATATTGACCGATATAGAGCATGATGTGGCCCTTCATCCAAAGCAGAGTCATATAGGGAATGCCCTGTCTCAGGATGGTTTTTTTCTTTTCTTCAGGGGAGAGGGATGCAAGATCAATAAAATGACCGTCTCGCTTCGCCTGATCTGATGAATGACGGGAAAGCCAAATACCGAAAGGTGCGAAAAGATCTCTCAGCATGGCCGAGCAGTCTCGGTTTTCATAAAGCCCCCCCCATCCATATGGTTCCATCATCAATCCGTTGGCCACGCGGGCCATATTGGCGCCTGTCATTCTCAGGGGTTTGATCGCAATCGCATCCTTTGCGATGCGGCTTTCCTTGATGACGGCTTTTCTATTGGCATCTGTCGATGCATATAGGACCCTGACGGCATGATCCGTTTCGCCAATGGCAGGGAAGAGGGCGCCCAGTGGTGCTTTGAAAAGAAAATGATTTTGATCATCATAAACAGGGATTTCATCTTCGATAATCACAGCATAAGAACCATTTTGCCACTTTTGCAAAAAGCTTTCATCGGCACGTGAGACATGACGCACATCAATCCAACCGTGCGCATAAGGTGTTTCAACCAGGAACCAAGCCCGATCCCTGCTTATGTGAGAAATGTAAAGAGGGGTATGGGCGGCGATGAGTGATTCCTGCAGTCTGTCAAAAGGATAACCTCCGGCGCTGCGAAAAACAGGCTTATGCGTCGGGAGGGCTCTCAGATCGGCATTGTAAAGGGTAATGCCGGGGAAACCCGCATTAGGATAATGATCGAGGTCGGCGTTATCGAGCAAACCCGGGACCCATGAGACATCATGTTTGCGCTTATTTTCACCATAACCGGGATTAAGCTCGAAGGCGTGAAATGATTTCCGGACTGACTCTAAGGAACGGACAGGTTTTTTGCGATGCCAGGGCGAAAAAAACAAGACATTGTACTTTGCGTCAGATATTTTTTGATCTTCTTCGGACAGGAATAAATAGTCCGCTGTGATGTATTGAGTATGATCTTGTGGAATATCATGGATATCCCGAATTGTTTCCGGCATGTGGGTACATGCTGACAAAAGAATGATCAGCAGACTGAGGGCGGCGTAATACCACGGCCATAATTTATTCAAGACGATTGGCTTCATAACGCCGTCCATGATGAAGACGTGTTTGTCTTCGGGAAGGGATAGTCATCCTGTAAAGTCGGGCAAGCCTTCGGATTACTCTTTTAGCCTGACGGTCAAAAGGCCGTTTTCGACACGGACATCACTGACCCCATCGGCAAAGGTCTTCCAGAAGCCCGTGTTGCCGCCGGATTCCTTTGCGAGGTCGATATTTTTCATGCTGCCGAGCCAGGCGTTAGGCAGTGGAACACCCATCACCGAGACGCCCCGCAGCATGACCACCGGCCTGCCATCGGCATAGCTGAGAGCAAGGCCTGTTCTAACCCGGAGAATTTGACCGCCCATAATGGGAAAATCTTCATCAACGGGAATCAGGATTTTGGCGCTGATCAGATCCCGCGATAGATCGATGGCCACTTTATCCGCCAGGTCCGTGTTCTTTGCAAGGAGCGCGTTTAGTTCCTTTTCCGTAAAGCGAATCGTCCTGTCCGCATCTGTTTCGCTGTAGGGTTCGGGTTCAAGGGCTGTGCCGGTGCCCGGAGTCGGTGATGGCGTCAAAGCGATGAAGTCAAGGCGGTCTAATTTGTTTTGCAGAACTCTTTCTTCCGTTGCGGTCAGCACGACCGGTGTAAATGCCGACGGGAAGAGGTAAACCTTAATCAAAATATAACCCGCAACGGCAGTCAGGACAACGGCAAGTAAAACAAATAAAATGACATGCAGGCTGTCAAACCGTTGCTTGGAACTGGATTCTGGAATCATGGTAGGATCCATGTCGAGTCTCAAAAACCTGATCAGGTTACCGTTGCCTTTTGTATTTTCCCATTAATTGGGCTTCCGCCAGGATATGGCCGGCCATGGCCCGGAACAGTTGATCCTTGGTGACGCCAGGTTTCAGATCAAGTCTGGTGTCAAGCGCATAGAGCTTGAAAAAATAACGGTGGGTGCCGCCGGGAGGGCAGGGACCGCCGTAGCCGATCCGTGGCCAGCTGTTGCTCCCCTGGATCATGCCGTTTCCATGTTCCTTGTGCGGGGGAATGTTTTCTTCAAGCCCGGTTGCATCGGCCGGAATGTTGAAAATGACCCAATGAACCCAGGTGCCCATGGGTGCATCCGGATCGTCGCTGATCAGGGCGAAACTCTTTGTTCCGGACGGGGCACCCTTCCAGGTCAATGGCGGCGACATGTCTTGGCCGTCGCAGGTATACCTGGCGGGAATCATCCCTCCTTCAGCGAACTGAGAACATTCTATCTTCATGGTTTTTCCTCCTTTTGCCGCCATAACAGGGTTGTTGAAACAAATAAACATGAAGAACCAAAAAAGCAAACCTGTACAAAGAAATCGATGACATTTCATGGCACGGGGCCCCCGCATGAATGGTTTCCTCATTTAATGTTGCTTTCCACATATTATGGACAATTACTCTCGAGAAATATCAACCTCTGATAACCAGCACGGGTTTCTTCGCTTTTCTGACGACCTTTTCCACGACGGATCCCAGCAGCATGTCCTTGACGTTGCTTGTGCCGTGAGAGCCCATGACCGTCAGAGAAACATCCTCCTTCTGTTCCACGCGTAAAATCTCCTGGAAGGGGATGCCCTTGGCAATGATGATCCGTGTTTTGATTCCCGCCGGCTTTAATTTCTTTGCGATATCGCCGGCCTTCTTTTTTGCCGCTGCGGCCTGCTTATCGCCGAGCAAAGACATATCAACGATCTTATATATCTCCGGGATATGCAGGAGGCGCGTATCCACGACATGGAGGATGACAACCTCCTCGGCGCCGGCATCCTTCAATTGCGTCAGATAATTCATGGCCTGGTGCGAGCCACTGGAAAAATCGGTGGGATAGAGGATTTTGCGAAACATATTCTGCGTTGCCTCATTTATCGAATGGAAAAACTCACGTATTGGACAAAGGGCTGATTCGACGGTATTTTGTTGCAGCATTATCCGACGAAACCGAAAGAAAATCAACAGAAGTATCACGCGCCGAGATTGAAAATACTCATGACTAGCGCTTGAAACGATATCATCTTTCCGGAAGAAATATTTATGGGAAGAAATAATTGTGTTAATGGCAGAGATCCGGTGTTTTGCTGCGGCAGGAACTTACTTCAAAATATGCGAGGATCAACTGGTGATGATGACGGAAAAAAGAAATGGATTGGATGTGGTTTTGTTTGATTTTGGCGGCGTCATTGCGGAAGAAGGATGGCGGGCGGGAATGCGAATCATCGCCGAAAATAACGGACTCGATTATGAAAAGTTTCTTTCAGATGCAAATGACACAATTTATGCGTCCGGCTATTTGCTGGGCAAAGCTTCCGAAAGCACTTTCTGGAATGCACTGAGAGAAAAGACAGGTATTGTGGGCAACGATGTCAGCCTGATGAAAGAAATCTTTCCACGTTTTATTCCAAGAGATTGGATGATTCAGATCGTCAAGGAACTGAAAAGCGAGCATTTCCGTGTCGGCATCCTGAGCGACCAGACGGACATGCTGGACAATCTGAACAAGAAATTTAACTTTTTCCGCTGGTTTGATTATGTCTTCAACAGTTATCACCTGGGGAAGGGTAAAAG
>CAZTYA010000239.1:0-3932 GCA_964617255.1 uncultured Syntrophales bacterium | reverse complement strand
CGGTCAGGACCACGACGTTGATGCGCTGGTCTTCCCGGCAGATGCGCAAGGCGTCGCTCATTTCGGTGGTCGTGGTCGGCGTGAAGGCGTTCCGGTAGCGTGGGCGATTGATCGTTATTTTGCCGATGCCTTCCCAGAGTTCAAAGAGAATTTCCTCGTAATCCTTAATAATTTCCCAGTTTCTTTTCTCTGTCATGGTGTGCTTATCCTTTAAGATCATGAAAGTATTGCGTGAGTATTCCGGCGTTGACATCGGCCGGTGTTTTCACTTCCAGAACAGCCGGTTTCTGAAAGGCCGAGCTATACAGCCAGGTTAAACCCTGCTTCAATTCTTCTTCCGTCTGTGCAACAAAACAATCCAGACCGAATGCCCGGGCGACGGGCTCGGCTGACATGGCATGTCTGGCCTCGAAGTGGCTTTTCAATGCCGGCATGGATGAGGGGCCATCAATAATCCGGAAAATGCCGCCGCCCTGGTTATTGATCACGATAATGCGCAGGTTCGGCGTCGCATGTCGGATCCAGAGCGCGTTTGAATCGTAGAAAAAGGCCAGGTCGCCGGTAATCACCGTATTGATTTTGGGCGAAGTGAAGGCAAAACCGGCGGCGGTGGAAACAACGCCGTCAATGCCGCTGGTGCCGCGGTTCGACATGAATGTCAGAGGAACAGGGCATTTAAAAAGCTGGGCGTAACGGACCGGCGTGCTGTTGGACAGATGCAGGCAGGAATCATGAGGTAACATGCCAAGAATAATGGCGAAAGCCTTGAGATCGGAATAGAGGCATTGTTCGAGGTAAATCATTTGCCGCGCCTGTGTTAGACGATCCAATTGCCGCCATTTCTTCCCATATTCGGATCTCCCGGGCGCGAGGTATTGTTTCAGCGACGCAAGTAAAGAAACAGGATCGACGGGAAAGACATCGGTCAGGGACATGAACGTGTCCATGTGTTCCGAAGACAACGAGAAATGCCAGTGTGCCGCCGGACGGTATTTTCTTAAAAAGGTCTTGATCCGCTTGGAGACAATCTGTCCGCCCAGGGTGATCAGAAGATCGGGTGCATAAGGCTCTTCCTCTTCCATGGCGCTCAGGGCATTGTCGATACAGGTATTGAAATGCGGGCCGGAAAGGTTGGACAGGGTTTCCGAAAGGACGGCGACCGACGGATTGTCCGTGAGGCTTTCCAGAGTCGCATTCAATTCCGGATTGGGCGACAACTGGCCCGCCAGGATCATGATTCGGGAACAATGATTCCATAGATCCGCGCACTTCCGGATAGTGTCATCCTGGGAAAGTATTGCAGCCTGATGAACCTCGATATTTTTAATTTCAGGCAGGCTGACCTCAACCAGTTCATAAAGCGGTTCGCTGAAAGGAATATTGATTTGCACCGGTCCCGGTTCCGGGTCAAGCAGGCGATGGCAGGCTTCATTGATCTGCCGGACGACAAACCATGCCTCCTCGTCCGTGTCAATACGGCCCGGCAGGTTATAAGCCGCCTTGATAAAATTGGCGTACACGTTTTCCTGTCGGATGGTCTGCCCATCGCCCTGGTCAATCCACGCCGCCGGACGGTCGGCCGTCAAAACCAGAAGGGGGATTTTCTGATAGTAGGCTTCCACGATGGCCGGTGCGTAATTCAGCACGGCTGAGCCTGAGGTGCAGGCCACAGCCACGGGACGCCCAAGATGCATCGCCATCCCCATGGCAAAAAAAGCGGCCGATCGTTCATCGACAATATTCAGACAACGAAATCCGGCTGCGGCCGTAAAGGTATTGATCAGGGGCGCATTACGGGAACCCGGCGAAATCACGATATCCGTTACGCCCTTTTTCAGGAGGGTGGCTGCCAGGTATTGTGCGCTGCGTTTTTGGGAAATCATGGACCGATCACATCAGGATGGACAAGAGCGTTTTGGCCTTGTGGTTCGTTTCTTCCCATTCGTTTTCTAGAACCGAGTCTTCCGTGATGCCGCCGCCCACATAAAGACATGCCCGGCGATCAAGCAATTTCATGCAGCGGATATTGACGTAAAGGTTCAGGCGGCCCGCCAGGTTCCATTCCCCGAGGAAACCGCAGTAGTACTCGCGATCGTGCGTTTCCTGGGTCAGGATGTAGTTCCGGGCTTTTTCCCGGGAGCTGCCGCAGACGGCGGAAGTCGGATGAAGGGCCGTGATGAAGCGTCCCAGATCGTTGTGAACCTGGGCATCCGGGAAATCGAATTCCGTTTTCAAATGCGCAACATTTCCGGCAAAAGAAGTAAAGGGCCCCGTCTTGTTGTAATCCGCGATGCCGAAATTCTGTAATTGCATCTCAATAAATTCCGTGACGATTTCCTGCTCCCGGATTTCCTTGTCCGTCCAGGGGAGTTCGACATGATCGCCGGACACCGGTAAGGTTCCCGCCAGGGAAACGGTAGAAAAACGTCCATGGTTTTTTTTAAGTAACAGCTCCGGCGTGGCTCCCATCCAGGTGCCGATTTCCGGCAGATGCACCAGATTGACGAAAGCATGGCCCAGCCTGGTTTTCAATTTCTGAAGCATATCGCCCGGCGACGCGCTTCCCGTTAGATCGACGAGCAGGGTGCGCGAGAGGACGACTTTTTCGCATTCCCCCTCCCGGATTAAGCGCAGCAAGGGTTCCGCCATTTGAATATATTCCGCCTTGTTCATTTCCCGCGGTAAATCATGAGCTTGTTCCGGCCGAGAAGGGACTCGCAGGGTATGTTCTGCAACGTTCAATGCGGAGATTGCCGCAAAACCCTTGATGTGCAGATCGGGCCGGATGACGACCAGGGGCGTGCGGGCGCTGATGGTGAAGGGCGCAAAGACAAACCCGGATGTGCCGTTCAGTTCTTCATAGGAATTTGCCTTGAACAAGGCGCCCTGGGTTTGCACAACCAGATCGGGCTCTTCCTCACCGGGAGCGTAATACAGGGCAAAGGGCAGGTTCTTGCTGATCAGTTGGTTGACCGTATCGACAAAGCCGTTGTTTCTCATGGACCAATAGTTAACCTAAATAACCGTAATAACGCAATATATCTTCCAGTAAGGGTGCTGATCAGGGCTGGTAAGCTCCTCACACGGGTAACGGACTATAAGGGAACCCTTTGGTTGTGTCAACCCAAAATAGTCTTGACAAATATATCAAGATGAAAAATGAAACATCAAGGCATTGGCTTAACAGGTAGAAAAAGCAAACCGCTTCTGTAGGAGGGTGTCGGCATGGGGAAAAAGATGGATATGCATGATCTGGCTCGGGTTAATCAGCTCTGGGCAAAGGTTTATCCTTATCTTGCAGATCAGATTTCAGATTATTATGTCGAAACCGAGGGGGATGTTCTGGAATGGGGGCCCTTTTCCGGAGGCATATCTTTTGCCCTCCAGAACAAGAAGTCTGCGCTAAAGATAACCGTCGCGGTTGAAAAGGAAGACGTCTATGCGCTCATGCAGAAGACGTTAACGGAAACCGGACACGCCGGTCAAATTCAGCTTGAAAAAAGCCCGCTTGTGCCGCTTCGATATGACGATCATACCTTCGATCTGGTTATCCTGCGTGGCGCCTATTTCTTTCTTGATCGTGAAGGAAAAGCCCTCCGGGAAATCTACCGGGTTATAAAGCCGGGCGGGGTCGGCTTCATTGGCGGCGGATACGGGAAAAACATACCCCAGTCCGTGATTGAGGAAATCGCTGAAGAATCCCGAATACTTAACGACAGCCTGGGACGGGTCCGGGTGACGGTGGAGGATCTGAGGGCGATGATCGGGAAAGCAGGTCTGGAGGATCACGTTCGGATTATCATGGACGGGGGCTTGTGGCTCCTGCTGGAAAAATGACCCGCCGGATTATTTTCCGATACAGAAGGTGGAAAAGATCCGGTTCAGAATGGCTTCGGGCAGGGTGCGCCCCCCGATTTCATCGAGTTGATTGA
>CAZTYA010000238.1:0-3940 GCA_964617255.1 uncultured Syntrophales bacterium | reverse complement strand
CTCGGGGGGTACAAAGTGCATGGTAAAAACCAAAGCGCCGCCAAAAAGATGATCGAGGATGCGAAGATTCTGGAAGAAGCGGGGGCATTTGCCGTGGTGCTGGAATGTATTCCCTCTTCTTTAGCCAAAGCCGTAACCGAAGCGGTTTCGATCCCGACCATCGGCATCGGCGCCGGTCCCGATTGCGACGGTCAGGTGCTTGTCATCCACGACATGCTGGGTCTCTACGAACGGTTCACCCCGAAGTTCGTGAAGAAATACAGTACTTTAAACAAAAACATCAAGCGGTCGGTCAAAAAATACATGAAGGAGGTTAAAGACGGCTCTTTCCCCGACAAGAGCCACTCCTTCAGCTGATTGATCAGGAACTGTAAACGACGATCTGGGCTTTTTCCTTCAATTTTTTCAGGAGAGCCTCATAAGCCTGTTCCTGCTTTTTTCCCTTGAGATAGGAGGATATCTTTGCCTTGATTTCATCGTTCAAAGGTACGGTCTTCGGTCCGTCGTGTTTGATCACCTGAATAATGTGATACCCGTATTCCGTCTTCACAACGGGACCAATTTCATTTTCTTTTTGCAGAAAGGCCGCTTCATCGAACGGTTTGACCATCTGTCCCTTGACAAAGACGCCCAAATCGCCGCCGGCCTGAGCACTGGGACAATCGGATTTCGCTGACGCCGTCTGCGCGAAATCGGCGCCGTTCAGCAGGTCTTTTCTGATGGATTCAGCTTTTTCCTTCTTCTCAGCCATGGTTTTGGCGTTATCTTCCGGTGTGGTTTTTACCAGGATATGCCGGGCATGAACGGATTCCGGCATAACGAATTTATCTTTATTCCCCTTGTAAAAATCGTTAATTTCCTTGTCCGTCACTTTCGGGTTTTCCGGAATGGAAGATTTAACAAATTTTTCGATTTTTACACCCAGGCGGATCTCTTCCTTCGCTTGCTCCCTGGTCAATCCGTTCTTCTTGAGGAATTCTTCATATGTCACCTTCGGCGGCAGGGATTCCTTCAGTTTGCTGATGGCGTCCGTAATTTCCTTTTCCGAAGCGGTAATTTTGAGCTTGTTAACTTCGTTGGCGAATAGGGTCCGCATGATGAAATTGTTGATAATCTTGGCCCGGACTTCATCTTTAACCTGATTTACTTTATCCGCCGGAACCTGAGATTTGATGACTTCCATCTTCGAGTTGAGATCTTTTTCCAGCATGGTCTTCGTCAATTTCACGCCGTCAACGACCACCACGGCATCCGCCATTTCGGGAGGAACCGGGGCGTTGTTCACAGCCTGTTCTTGCGTGGGAGCAGCAGTCGTTTCCTTTTTCGCGGCTGGTTTTCCCTGGTTGTTATCGCATGCGCTTATTAAAAAAAGCCCCAGGATTAATAGACTAAAAAAACCAGAAAAAAGTTTTCTAAAATTGGTCATTCCGACACTCCTTAAAATTTTTGTCTTCGTCTCCGACCTTTTAAAATCCTGACTGTCCATTTTCGGTGGTGTATTGTCGTGCACTTTATGTGTTATTAGCCATTCCGTCAAGGGGATATCTCTATTGCGGAAGCACCTGCTCGATTGTCTTTTCCATCATCTTTAAAGACGCCAGAACTTCCATGGAGGATCTATAACCGCCGTGGATCTTCGCCGATCTCATGCCGTCGATCTTTGATTTCATTATCTCTACCGCATGGCTCATGGGTAATTTTGAATATCCACAATCTGTCAAATAATGGATAAGCTTGAGGGTCTTGAGCCCATCGAACCAGGCGTGAAATTGTTGCAGCAGGTTCTTTTGCAAGGGAAAATTCTTCTTCAGTTTGTCCCAAGTTTGGACAAAACCGATATCATGGAGGAAGACTCTGAGCAGCGGATCGATTTCTGCCGTTGACACCAGAATATTTTTCCCCTCCTGATGCGTATTTTTTTCGATGTGAATCAACCATTTCCCTAGGATGGAAAATACATCCGGGTGATAAAAAAAGGCATCCTCCCCTTCCCTGTCGATTAACTGCCCTACCTTCTTGCCTGTTCCAAAAGGCGTTCGTGCGGAACACCGCGGGGACGGATAAACTGTTGTGCCTTCGACGAGTCCGACCGGCTGGAGTTTCGCCAGTTTATTCAGAAAATAGAAATCCTCCGCCGCCAGTCTTTTGGGCATACCCCGGACCATGGCATACCCCTGGGCGGAACTGGCAATCGTCGATCCGACGGTATGAAAGGCGTAGGGCGAACGGGCGTGTTTCAAACCGATAACATAGTAGCGAAGATAAGCCTCGTAGGTGGCGATGGCATCCTGTATCGTTTCATCCCGGCTCTTCCGGTGGGCAAAAGGGACGACTGCCGCCAGTCTCTCCCGCCGAGCAAAATGGCGCGTTACCTGAAGAAGATAATTCGGTTCAACCAGGGTATCCGCGTCCAAACAGAAAAGAATATTTCTCTCTCCCTCGCTCCATGCCATCCGCGACAGACTTGAATCCATGCCGATTTTTCTCGCCAGTCCCACCCCTGCTTTTTCCGGAAGTTCCAGGCCGGGAGACGCGGCGTCGACATAGGCCAATCGTATGGAACTGTTTATAATGCCCTCCGTCCACAGACTATGCTTGTCATCGATCCATTCGATATTTTTTTTCTTCAGGAGGGAATCCAGAAGCGAAAGGGTTTTTTGATTGTTGGCGATATCATCGGATTTGGCATTTGGAAAGGCACGGTTGTTGACCACGCAAACCACCAGCGTTTTCTTCAGTTCTTCCGGAGAATTCAGGGCGAGGCTGTGTAAAGTTTCAATAATATTGGGGTATTCAGCAAGTGCCGGAATGACGACGGCATGCTGGATCCCGTCCAATGATTTTGCTGTCAGCTTCCAGGGACCCCGTTCGGCATGGCCATCCAAATATTTCCGGATATGGCTTTTCAAATTAAAGGCATTCCTTGAATATAGTTTCTTATATCACCGTAATCATTTCCGTTTATCCAGTGTATAGAAATGCCCCTGCTTTCCATTCTCCGGAACCATGTCTCCTGGCGTTTGGCAAACTGGTGGATTTTCGTCTCCAGATTTCCAAACATTTCTTCATATGTTAATCGGCTCTGGAGGTACCAGGACACGTAGCGATACTCAAGGCCGAACGCATCCAAACGTTCCCAGGTAATTCCCCGATCTTCCAGGGCTTTTACCTCATCGATCAGTCCGGCATCAAGACGGCTTTTGAGACGTTCGGTAATCCTGGCACGCAATTCGCTTCGCTCCCAGCGAACACCTATCGTGATAGGGGAAAGGCTCCGCAGCACGTCCTGTTCTGCCGTATCCAGATTACTTCGGCCATGAGCGGCAATCTCGATTGCGCGGAGTAACCGGTTTCTTTCGGTCAGGTCGCTTTTGTTATGCGGCATCACGCCGGTCATGGACAGATAAAGTTGCACCAGATCTTCCATTCCGAGATGAGACAATTGCCCTCTCCTTTCCTGGTTTTCCGGCACTTCTTTTAACCGGTAACTCAGCAGCACCGATTCCAAATATAATCCCGTACCGCCAACCAGCATTGCAATTTTTTCTCTCTCCTGGATCTCTTTGAAGCACTGCACAAAACGCCGCTGGAACTGAAAGAGGTTAAACTCATCTTCCGGATCGATGATATCGATCATGTGGTAGGGAATGAAACGACCCTCAACCTGATATTCCGTCAAATCCTTTCCCGTTCCCAGATCCATCCCCCGGTACACCTGGCGCGAATCGGCGGAAATGATTTCGCCGTCGATATCGCAAGCCAACTTTACTGCCAGAGAGGTTTTCCCCGAGGCGGTGGGCCCCAAGATGACGATCAGATTATTTTTCATACGGCCAGACAATCGGATCTGTTTCCTTTCCACATAGCTGATACGGTATTAACGGCATCTTGTTAACATGCCCTGCCCTTTTACCTCTATCAAAGATTTATTTAAAATAAA
>CAZTYA010000237.1:0-3943 GCA_964617255.1 uncultured Syntrophales bacterium | reverse complement strand
AATTTTTTCAAAACCGGGCGGCAGGGGGAATGGCCTGATTCGGGATTCAAAAAATGCCGCCGCGATTTCCAGCAGGGCATCCACTTTATTACCGTACACCCGGCCGTTGAGACCAGGCCGGCGTAAACATGCCGCAAGGGAGTCCTTTTCTTCCTCCCAGAGATTCTGTGCCTGATGCCGCAAGTTATGGAACCGGCTAATCTCAGCTTCCAATGAGGAAACATCCGGTCGAGGGGACTCGGGAATAACAATTACCGTTGGATTGGGATAGGCCTGTTTCAGAATGTCCAAGTAATAATCGGGGTTCAGACCCCTTTCCAGACTGTAAGCCACGAATTCCGCGGGGGCCTCGTAGAAGTGCCGCCGCCAGAAATCCTGAGCAAATTCACGTTTGAATGTGTCTTCATCGGGAATCAGTTCTGTTTCGAAGAGACTGCCGCTTTCAAAGGCATGCTCCTGCAGCATGCGATGGCAGAAACCGTGGATGGTGTAGACGGCGGCTTCATCAAAATCCCGGATCGCGGATCGCAGCAGACGGCGAGCGATTTCAGCCCGGCCGGTCATATGGATCTTGCGAACCAGCGCATTGATAAAGGCATCGTCGGTTTGACCTTCGAAGAGAAGCCTTTCCGTTTCAATCAAACGCCGCCGAATGCGATCCCTGAGTTCATCCGTGGCGGCAATGGTGTAGGTGACAACCAGAATATTGCGGACGGCGAGTTCCTTTTCCAAGATAAGACGGACAAAAAGCCCCACAATGTTGTGGGTTTTTCCCGTTCCTGCACTGGCTTCGATGAGATTGGACCCCTCAAGGGGCGCATTGAGGAGATCGAATACCTTCATGGGGCAGCCGAAAAAAACGTTATCAATGGCGTTTTCATTACCGGCTGAGCTGAAGCGAATCCGTGACGCCCAGGGCGTCATAGATTTTGAGCGTCGCCGTTGACTGATTCAGGGTGTAGAAATGAACGCCCCGCACGCCGTTGTCGATTAAATCGCGCACCTGTTCGGTGGCCCAGTGGATACCGACGTTTTCCACATATTTGTCATCCTGGGCCCGATAGACCGCCTTCAGCAGGCGGGCGGGAAAACGCGTGCCTGCCGCGAGTTCGGCCATGCGCAGCATTCCTTTGGCGGTTGTAATGGGCATGATGCCCGCAATGATGGGAACATGGATGTGCGCCAGGGCGCAACGCTCGCAGAAATCGTAAAAGTCGCGGTTGTCGAAAAAAAGCTGGGTACAGATATAATCGGCTCCGGCGTCCACTTTTTGCTTCAGGTAATCCATTTCCTTAAGGCGGTTGGCTGTTTCCGGGTGGCCCTCGGGGTAACCGGCGACGCCGATACCAAAATCGGGAAAATTATTCTTAATGAAGGCAACAAGTTCCGACGCATGACCGAAGCCGCCGGGACACCGTTCGAAACAGGTCAGTCCCGCCGGCGGGTCACCCCGGAGGGCCATGATGTTCACGATGCCTTTTTCATGGTAACGCTTGAGAATCTCAAGTATTTCGCTCTGATCAGCCCCCACGCAGGTCAGGTGCGACACGACGGTCAGGCTGGTTTCTTCGCTGATCCGCAGCACAAGATCATGGGTCAGCTCCCGGGTCGATCCGCCGGCGCCGTAGGTTACACTGACATAGGAAGGTTTAAGAGGGATAAGTTCGCGGACGGTCTGATAGAGACGTTCCGCACCCCGTAGATCTTTCGGCGGGAAAAATTCGAAGCTGAAGCTGATTTTTTGGCTATCGAGAATCCGTGATATGTGCATATGCGCCAAACCTTCGGGAACAAAATTCGCTATTCTTTCGCACAATGACCGGCCCAGGTCAAGTTTGAATCGTGGTTCGACGCCGGAGACACACCCTGGGCGGATCGATTACGTTTCTACAACGGTATTTTCCTTCTCAGGCAAAACGATTTCCGTCGCATGACGGGGTGATAGGATTCCTTGGATTGGGCCAAGCCGGCCAATCCCATGTCGCTTTCCTTATTGATATATGTGTAATGGGCGAACAACCGGCGGGCACACTCCCGGTCCAGAAAGGGATAAAGCCCTGCAATATCGGGAAAGGCTTTTTCAAAAGTCAGATTCGCCATATTTTCAGACAAGGGTGTACGGATGGCGAAGGCGCTGACAACACCATCGATACGAACCAGCAAGCCTTCTACCTCCAAGTCACCAAAGTTATTGAGCATATTGACGGCAGCCTGTTTCTCGCAGGCGAGGCTTTCATTTTCCGACATGCTGCAGGTATAGTAACGGCACCATGCTTCGATGAAGGCCAGACATTCCCCGGCATTATCCGAGGTGATCTTCTCCAGGGTGAATTTATCCTTGTTATGATTCACAAAACGGGTAATCCAGTTGCGCTTGTTGGCGTAGCGGTTACCCTTCAGCATGGCGAGATCTTCCGTTTTGTAGATATAATCTTCATATTCGCGCTGTTCGATGCAGTCGAAATATGGAGCCAACGCCATCAGTCCATGGCGCAGGACATAGTCTTCCGGGACATAACAGTAAGCAGGAAAACCAAGTTCCCGGGCGATTTCAAAGAGGGCTTGAGGGGAGTCGTCCCAATCCGGCGCAATAGGCAGGATCAGGTGATTTTCCTCCGGTCGCGGCAAACAGAGTGAACCGATCAGAAGAACCTGATCCCGTACCTGGAAGACGGGTTTGTATATTTCATTGCTCCAGACGATCAAAGACGGCAGGGAATAAACGGACAGTAAATGGGGTTGACCGCTGAAAAAAGTTTTCAGCCGTGGATAATCGGCAGGGGTAAGCGGTTGCATGGTCAGGATTTGTTTTTTAAAAGCATGGGGGTTGAGTTGTCCATAGCGTCGAAACCCATCGGACTGTAAAAGGCGTGGGTATTGCGGCCCGCGATCAGTCCGATCCAGTTGATGCCTTCGCTTTTCAGGCGGTCGATCAGACGTTTCAGGATCTCATGGCCGATGCCCCGATGCCGCCTGTCGGGATGAACAGTCAGATCCTGGATATAGGCGTCGTGAGCGTGATCGCTGATGGCGCGACCCATGCCGATGACCCGACCGTTATCGACGGCCACGAGAAAGCAGTGGCTGCCGCGGATAATTTTCAGGACCAGTTCCGTGTCGTCACGTTCATTCGACCACCAGGATGCATGGCGATAAAGATCTATAATATCCGTCAGATAAGCGCTTTTGGGTGCTGACACGAATTCATAATCCATCATTTATCCCCCTGTGGTGTTATCGACTGATTTATTTGTCATATGGAGGATTTGTATTTCATAACGACACCGTTTTCGTCAAGATTTAACTCCACAGGACAGGCGATCATCACGTGTCAAACCTTGAATTCTGTCATTTTTCATTGCCGGGTTGACTAAAGTGTGCGAAATATACGGCCCATGTTGCCGGCTTATCGAGACGTGACCTTTGATCGAAACAACAAACAGGCTGTCGGCCTCCAATAAGACAAGCATTCAATGATTATGAACCAAGAAAAGCTGAACCGTGATTTTTTAAAAAACTGGTGGGGGATCATGGTCATCGTCTTGGTTATCGGCGGCGGAGTCTATTTCACCCAATTTATATCCGATTACGGAGAGAATCTCGACAAACTGCGCCTTCGGGCTCTTGCGATGACGGCGGCGGCATCCTTCGACGCCGCCAAGGTTTTCACGCTGGCCAATCAACCCTCTGTGCCGGAAACAGCGGATTATCGCCAGGTCCGGGACCAATTGCGACGGATCAAGGCTGCAAATACCGATGCACGGTTCGTCTATCTGCTGGCCCTGCAAAAAACTCAGGTCATTTTTCTGGCGGATGCCGAACCTGCTTCATCTCCTGATTATTCGGCGCCCGGTGACATTTATTTCGCCGCCCCGCCTGGAATCTACCGCATTTATGCGACGCGTACCGCCCTGGTGGAAGGCCCTTATGTCGATAAGTGGGG
>CAZTYA010000236.1:0-3947 GCA_964617255.1 uncultured Syntrophales bacterium | reverse complement strand
TTCACGGCGCATCCCACTTCACCCTGAGCCTGGGCGATCTTGATGGCCAGAATTTGTTTGGGGTAATTCCACTCGTACAGGGCATGGCTGGAATCGAGCCCATCGTAGCACTGCAGACGGATCAGTTTGGTATTTAAAATTTCAGCAATGACTTTCGCCACTTCCGTTTTGCCGACACCGGCCTCCCCTTCAAGCAGCAGGGGTTTCCCCAGAGCCTGGGCAAGATAAATCGATGTCGCCAGGGGACGTTCACAGATATATTTGGCCTGTTCCATGGCGCTTTGGACTTCGTCGATTGATTTCAGCATGGCTTCTCCTGTTTTGCTTTTTGTTAAATAAAACGATTTCCCGCTGCAGCCTGCGGATACCCTCTATAGCTTCTATCTCTGATCCGTCATCCACACCATGACATGATAACGGCAGTTCATGATAATTCAATATTTGCCTGATTACAGACGTCCAAACCGGTCCGGCGATTACAAATTATTACAAATTTAATCATCCTCGGGAAAAGAGGCAATACCTTGGGTGCAATTAGTCGGAACAACATGTGTGTTTCGCATCTGGGCCATCACTGTAACGAACCTGAATGATTTCAGCCATGATGCTGACGGCGATTTCCGCCGGTGTTTCCGCTTTGATGTTTAGTCCGATGGGCGAATGCACGCGCTTTTCAATATCCTCTCCGGAAAAACCACGGGCGATCAAGTTGTCAAAAACCTGCCGGGTTTTCTTCCGGCTGCCGATCATGCCGATATAACGGGCTTTGGTCGATAACGCCCATTCAAGGGCGATCTGATCGTGAGCATGACCGTGGGTGACAATGACAATGAACGACGAAGGGCTGACGGAAAGTGTCGGGAAAATAAGGTCATATTCGTCGGCCTTGATGTCATCCGCGTCGGGAAAACGTTCTTGATTCGCGTATTCAGGACGGTTGTCGCAAACCACCACCCGGAAATCGGCCATCTTGGCCATCCGGGCCAGATAGAATCCAATATGCCCCGCCCCCATGATATAAACGGCGGTTTTCGGGACAATGGCCTCGATGTAAACGGTGGCGACGCCGCCACAAATCATGCCCTCCTTTTCCCGCCCCGTCAGATCAAAATGAACCATTTTGGGAATGCCGTTTTCAATAACCTTTTCCGCTTCTTCCCGAACCATCTTTTCCATCAGGCCGCCGCCGACTGTACCTTCGATACTTCCGTCCTGACGGATCAGCATCTTGGTGCCCTGCTCCCGTGGTGTTGAGCCATCCGAAGAAATGATCGTAGCCAGAGCTGCACACTCACCTTTGTTTTTAATTTTTAGAATTTCCTCGTAGATATCACCCATTGGTAACCCTCCCGCAGTTTGTCGCTGAACCGGTGTATAGCTGAAATGATTATGAAATGATTACACAAAGACGCCAATACTTTCACTTTTTTTCTCTCTTCTTGTCAATATGAATTTATCGGGCAGGTATTTGCAGCCGCCGTGGTTGGCGATCGTTTTTCAAGGGGCCCATTTATGGGATTTCATCCTGGTCTCTGCAAAAAAAATTCTCTTGACAGGGCTGAAAAAAGGAGTATCTTGCGGCCCAGTACAGGCGATGAGAAATCGC
Organism: uncultured Syntrophales bacterium; assembly: GCA_964617255.1. Classification (GTDB taxonomy): domain Bacteria; phylum Desulfobacterota; class Syntrophia; order Syntrophales; family JAAYKM01; genus JAAYKM01. Next base: position 2,341 of record CAZTYA010000236.1, on the reverse strand, counting down.
CGAATGTGTTGAAATTTACGAAAGGAGGTGCAATTAGATGAAGAAGGTATTTGCAATTATTCTTTCCATGCTCTTGGTAGCGACGTTCTGCTTTGCAGTCGTTGGCTGCAAGAAGGCCGAAGAGCAGAAACCGGAAGAGGCAGCCGTTGAGGCTCCGGCTCCCGAGGCAGCTCCGGCTCCGGCTCCTGAGGCAGCTCCGGCTCCTGAGGCAGCTCCGGCCGCTCCTGCGGCTCCTGAAGCAGCCCCTGCAGCCCCGGCAGCGAAGTAAGCCAGAAAAGTCAGTTTTACCGGAACAAAGGGTCGATCATCAGTTTTTAAGATGATCGGCCCTTTTTCTTGTGTGTCATTTATTATCTTGAGGCCCTGTTTGGGATGTGCTATTCTGCAGTCGCAAATTGATTTTCATTTGGATACCGAGCGGGGTATCTGTCCAACTGGGATAATCGCAACGAACAATCAACAAGCCGGATCGATCAAGTACAAAGAAGGAGGATGCATCATGTCTGAAAAAACCAATGATTTTTTGAAGGGGGTTCTGATCGGGGGGCTGATCGGCGCCGCGGTCGGTATACTTTTCGCACCAAAAAGCGGTAAGGAAACCCGGGAAGACATTGCCCGCAAGACCGAAGATATTATCAAAAAGGCCAAGGATGAATATGAACTTGCTGTGGAAAAAAGCAAGATGGCCTATGAGGCGGCCATCAAGAAGGCAAAGGAAATTCAGATGATGGCACGGGAAAAGGTCGATGATGTCGAGGAAGCGGTCAGCGATCTGACGGAAAAGGGTAAAGAAACGCTGTCGGACAATAAGACACGCTTGAAAAAAGCCATAGACGCGGGTATCGAGGCCTTCAAGGAAGAAAAAGACAAAACGGAAGCCTAACCCACTACATAAGGATTAACTCGACAGGTATACGTGATGCTTGAAATCAGCTTTATCATCCTGAGTATAGCTTTTTTGCTTTTGGCAGGAGCCCTGGCGGCGATTTTCTTCCAGCTCTGGAAGCTTTTGGAGCGGCTGCAACCCACCATTGATCAGTTGAATCTCCGTCTTCCGGGAATTCTGCGCAATCTGGAGGACGTGGCGGAAAACGTCAAGGATATTTCCTCCCAGCTTCATTTCCAGGTGATTCATCTGACGCGTCTGGTCGGTCAGGTTCAGGCCTGGCTGGATGTGATTTCTACCGTAGAGGGGAAGCTGAAAGCGGGGCTCTTAGTTCCCACCCTGGGGCGGGCCAGGAATGTGGGGGCGTTGTGGAAGGGTGTATCCGTTTTTGTCCGGACCCTGGTTTCCGGCGACGGCAAGGGGGACAACACCTGACAGATTGAATTATTTTGAGGTTGTGTGGTGGGAAAGGTCAGTTTCGGCAGCAAGTGGGGCCGTGTCCAAACGAAGGTGAAAAAGGATGCCTCCCAGCCGGTGCGTTCCGTTGAAGAGGTTGTCCGGGAACTCAAGAAAAACAATCAGAAACCGCCGGGCGAAGATTACCGGGAACAGTCTTTGCGTATCCACGGTCTGGTTTGCGCCCGGTGCGGCAGAGAGTTTGACGCAACGAACCGCCAGCTTCTGACCGTTCATCACAAGGACGGCAATCATCAGAACAATCCCGCCGACGGCAGCAATTGGGAAAATCTGTGCGTGTACTGCCATGAAGACGAGCACAGCCGGGGCCTGCTGGGGGAATATTATGACGGATCAATCCACCAGCGGGAGACCGCTGTGGTTTATGCCGATGAGACCCCGCTGCAATCTCCAAAATCCGGCGGGGGCACGCTGGCGGAACAATTGAAAAAAGCCCTGGAGAGTCGGGGTAAGAAGTAACGGAAAGACCGGGACAAAAATATTTCAGTCATGCCGATCCGGCATCCTCCCGTCCAAATGCTGTCCGGCCACGTGACCCCCCAGCAGATGACCCGCGAACGGCGGAACGTCCTCCCAGAACAGCACGCGCCGAGCCGTCGCCGGATGAACCCAGTCGATCAACCCTTTCCCGTGATCCGTGTAAACATGGAACCCGTCCGTCGACTTGTAGGCCCCGCTCCTCACCACCTCGATCCGCACCCGCTGCATACGCCACCTCGAGTCCGTTTGTTCCCACTCCGCGGAAAGAGCCGCCCGATGAAGCGGAACCTTTCTCAACTCTCAACTTTCTGACTCTCTACTCCCTGATCGCTCTACACCGCCTCCGCCGGCACATCCGTGATCCCCAGCGTGAGCAGCGTCTCATACCGACCGCCCTCGAGAACAATTCGCCGCTCGAGCACGGCCGGATATCGCGCCCCTGCTCCGCGCACGGTGGCAAACCTCACCTGTCGGCCGCGAATCTCCGTAATCTGATCG
>CAZTYA010000235.1:0-3958 GCA_964617255.1 uncultured Syntrophales bacterium | reverse complement strand
AGCCTTGATATCGGTTTAAAAAGATCCTACTCACTAACCTCACTGCTAAGAAAGTAATTAATGAATAATTAAAAAAAAGAAAACCGATCATCAGGGATGTTCAATCTTCCCTGATTCTTCGAAAATCCATTTATAGTTGTTTTTTTGATGAACCGGGTTGCCGAAAACTGCCATCAGACGTCGAGCTTTAGAAAATTTAACAATACCAACATACACCTGTGCGTGTTAATGCACCAATAATAGTATCTTTACGAGAAAGCAACACGTAATTATTGGTTACTTTTTATCAGGTTAGACCTGTTATCAAAATGCCGCAAACAAAATCTTGTCCTTTATCCAACGTTTACCGGATGTTTTTAATGAAGTCGTGCATGCAGGAGATTGCTGCCATCCCCAGTGATATGATCCGGCAGATGTGTTTCTCCTCGTGATTTATATCAAAATCCAGTATGCTGCGGTGAAACAATAGAAAGGACATACTTGTAAGTGTAAGCCTATGCGCTATCCCTTTTTCATCATACTCCATGCTGAACCGACCACGGCAGCGATCAACGGTTGGGATCTCGACGGAGCCAACGTGAACGTCTGGGTGATGGAATCCAGCATTGAAGCTGCCGTTATAGCAGCGCAATCGCACATCCTCGAATATGCCTGGGTTCCCCGGGATATTCGCTATGCCGGAGAAGTGACGGGAGAATTAATTGAAGCCGTGGATGACATTGAAGCCGGCAATTACGAAGAGGCGCTGCGCAGCGGTGTTGCCGCGGCTTTTTATGGCTGGACAAAAGAAACCAGATCTCCGGAATTTTTTGAATATCGTCACTTGGACGCGTATCAGAACGCAGTAAATCATCTGATTCATTGAAAGAGGTTAAAATAATGGACATCTACGGATCTTTTAAATTTCTGAAGCGAAAAATCGTTATTCGTTTACGGGACAGAGTGTGCAGCACACCGGATGAACTCTTATCGAGCGATCTCTTCTTCGAAGTCATGACCCGTTTCATCAATGACCTCAAGCGCCGCGAGGCCCCCTTGCTTCATATTTTCAACAAGCCGGTCGGAGAAATTGATGAAGGGGATGTCAAGCAGCTCATCGAGGCTTTTCATATTTTGAGCAAAATGAAAGCCGACGCAGTGCCGAAACTCATGGCCGACGGATCACGTTTCGTCCGGAATCCCTCGCTGCTGAACATGTTTGTGGAGCGTCTGTACAACTTCTGGCGCGATTTTGACCGGTTCATTCTTTGCGATTCGACGGGGGACCGCTTGGATCAGCGCCCATACCGGACCTTCAATGCAACGATTGAATCCCTCATGCATCTGGTACGCCAGGTCTATCGGGAGATTCAGGAGAATATCACCGGGAACCACCCCAGCGTTTACCGCCAGATCCGGGCCGGCGCCGAAGTCGCTGTCATCGCTCTGCCCAAGGATCTGGCCTTGCCCGCTGGAAGTTATCGTAAGCTGAGGGACGTGCCGGTAATCCGTCAAATTCTTCTTTATCCGCCCCTGCTGCTCAACCCGCCCATGAATAAGCGGACCGGGAAATTTGAACGGATCAACCAGAATCCACTCAACCTGATTGAAGTCGATCCTGATGAGTGGCTCTGTTATCCCGCGCGGGTCGGTCCCCTCCTGATCCTGATCTATGTCCATGAAAAATTCTATGAACTGGGGTTTTCTCTTTGCAACCTCTTCGAACTGGCGGACGATGAAAGTCTGAACAAACCCGCCGATGCTGTTTATCTGTTCGGCGCCTCCGGATCGGAACTGGATGTTCTGGCACCGATGCCGACTGTATTCTATGATGACGAAGACGCCGGCATGATCACCGCCGCCTGCCCCAATGACGATCAGTACGGATACTTCGGGTATCTGAAGAAGATGGCGCTGACCCTGCATAATGTAAAAGTCATGAAGCAGGGGAAGATGCCCTTCCATGGCGCCCTGGTCAGAATTGTCTTAAAAGGAGATCAGGCTCTGACCCTTCTCATAATCGGCGATACGGGGGCAGGCAAATCGGAAACCCTTGAAGCGTTCCGGATCATCGGTGAAGACCAAATCGAAGATATAACCATCATCGCCGACGACATGGGCTCCCTTGAAATCTCTTCGGAAGGTCGGATCATCGGATATGGTACCGAAATCGGCGCTTTTGTACGCCTGGATGATCTGCAGCCTGGCTACGCCTTCGGACAGCTCGACCGGGCCATCATTATGAATCCCAACCAGGTCAATGCCCGGGTTGTTTTACCGGTGACAACCTATGAAAACGTCGTCAGGGGCATCCCGGTGGATATGGTGCTTTACGCAAATAATTACGAAGAAATCGACGAGGACCATCCCATTATCGAGGCCCTTCCCTCGGCGGAAACCGCCCTGCGTGTTTTTCGTGAAGGGACCGCCATGAGCAAGGGAACAACCACCTCAACCGGCTTGATGCATACCTATTTTGTGAATGTATTCGGGGCGGTTCAGTATAAGGCCCTGCATGATGAAATTGCTGACAGGTTTTTCCATGCTTTTTTCGCAGAAAAAATATTCGTCGGTCAGCTCCGAACGAAGCTGGGTATCGCCGGGTGTGAAAGAAAAGGACCTGAAGATGCCGCACAGGCCTTGCTGGAGATGATCAGGCCGGGCAAGTGAGAGGCGCTCCTTTTAATCGCCGTCCGGAGCGTTTGGCGGATCCAGCTGACGAATGTTTAACAAAAAAATACCTTCCGGTAACGAAATAAACATTCGTTTCTCCGGAAGGTTATATTTTGATATAGAAATTTTCCGGCGCAGCACAACACGAACTGGACGTGTGACGCCGCTTTCCAATCTAGTACCGGCCCCTGCCGGGACCGCCGGATCGACCGGGACCGCCCGGCCTGCCGCCCCCGGGACCGCGATTGTTCGAATAGGAACCACCGGGCCTTCCGCCTGATCCCATGTCTTTCTTGGGCCTGGCTTCATTCACGACAATCGTTTTCCCATCCAGTTCCCCCCCGTTAAACTTCCGGATCGCCTCTTCGGCGCCTTCATCCGTAGCCATTTCCACAAAACCGAAACCCTTGGAAACACCTGTAAATTTATCCTTAATGATGCTGACCGACTGCACATCCCCCACCGAGGAGAAGTTTGCTCTGAGATCGTCTTCACTGACCCCCTGGGAAAGATTGCCAATATATAGTTTTTTGTTCATTTCTCACCTCCATGTCTCTGAATCCGCCTGGGATTCCTGCTGTGTCGTCTTGAGATCGGCATGGTGGTCACTTCGCACCAATAACGCTCTGACCATCCATTAAAATCACTTTGACCTTTATCACCGACAGATTCCTCTGCCCCCCTGCAACCCAAACTGACATACCGGCCGTCAATCCACCATCGCATCAATGGCCCATGTAGTTTCGAAATGACCAAAAAAACCCGAACGACCGACTTTTTCGTTCATCCGCAGACCTTTGCGTTGCATCACTTTCTTCTCTCCCGGCACATAGAACCTCATCGCCATGGAAAACCGACACAGACCTTCTATGACGAATTGGAAAGAAAAACCGCCATGACTCTTGAGAGCATGGCGGCCTACCTTGTGCGACAAAACGCCTCTACCCAGCCTGGGTCCTTCCCGGAGATGATTTCTTTTCTATCATACCATGAGAATTGTTTTCAGCATTATTACGGCGCACCGAAAAAGTCAAGGAAAGACCAGGATTTCTTGATCGTCAATTTTGAGATCAGAAATTATCTCATACGATAAAGTGTTTTTCACAAGCAAATACATCAAGAAATATGTTAAAAATACCGGGAAAGGAATTGAATCATGTGGCTGATGACAAAATTCGGTTTTTATTCAATCACCCGGAAAGAGCCGGGAACATATCACGTCCGATCCCGTGAAATGCAAGATATTGAGAATCTCATCCTGCAAGTGCCCCTTCCCGATGTGCAAATGGTCGATACAACGGGAAGC
>CAZTYA010000234.1:2469-3959 GCA_964617255.1 uncultured Syntrophales bacterium | reverse complement strand
TTTCAGGTAATTTGTCTCGCTGACTGAGCGTTTGACCCGTCTGGATGTACCAGGGTTTGTTTCTGTTTTTGCCCTATCCCTTCTGTTCTTTCGCAAGGTGGGCTCAAAAGAAGTCTCGGTTATGGATTTATCACTTCCTTGATGCAAGTGCAGATTCTCGTTTTGGGTTTCGCGTTCTGTAATTTTACGATGGCGCATGTATTGGATGGCGTCCTTCCTGTGTTCTCTTTCATGCATCTAACCATATCGAATTTTGAATGGTCGTGGTCGCAAACTTACATGATGTTCCACTCCATTGCAAGTTTGTGATGCCTTGAATCGTGAATCGGGAGGCACGTCAAAAAAATATAATTCATAACAACATGTAGTTATATATGATCAGCGGGAAGTTTGATCCCCTTGGATTATCTTACGCTTGAACTGAAAACCGAATCGAGCTATGGAATATCCAATTATATTAACATGGATTGGAGGCCGTGGGTCTGAAGACCGCCCTTATCATCAATCCAAAGTCAGGTAACGGTTCAATCGAACGGGAGTGGCCCGGAATCCGGCACAAAGTGCTCGATAAGCTGGGACCTTTTGAGGAATATTGGACTGAAAAACAGGGAGATGCGGCAGCACTGACCCGGGCAAGTCTTATCCGGGGAGCGGGTAGAATTGTCTGCATTGGCGGGGATGGAACACTGAATGAAGTGGTCAACGGTTTCATGGCACAGAATGGTCCGGTCTGCCCGGATGCGGTCCTGGGTTTTATTCCGAACGGGACAGGTTGCGATTTTGCACGCACACTCCAGATCGGAAAAGGAATCGACGAAACAATCGATACCATTATGAGAGGTCATCAAGAAGCGGTTGATGTGGGGCGCATCCGATATTGTGATGAAACCGGCTTGACCGGTATACGATACTTTTTGAATGTGGCCAGTTTCGGCATCGGCGGCGAAGTGGATCAGCGGGTCAATCGTTCAAGCAAGATTACCGGGCCTTTTTTATCGTTTATCTGGGCGACCTTGATCTCGATTCTGACCTATGACAAAAAAAAGATCCTACTGCGGGTGGACGAACATTTTGACGAAGAGGTCACGGCTTGGAACATTGCCGTTGCCAACGGAAGATATCATGGCGGGGGTATGCTGGTTGCCCCGGAAGCAAAAATTAATGATGGCCTGTTTCACATCACCTTGATCGGCGATTTGAGCCTCCCGTCGATTTTCAGGCACCTGCCCAAGCTCTACAACGGCCGAATCGGAAAAATCAGACAGGTGAGATTTCTGGTGGGGAAGCATGTGACGGCCATGTCTTCTGCGCAGGTCCTGTTGGATGTGGATGGTGAACCGGTGGGGCGCCTGCCCGTGGAACTGGACAACTTGCCGGGTGCCATTCGGATGTATATGAAAGAACGGCAACCGGAATAAGGATAAAATTGATCATTGAAAAAGATATGGCTTATCTTGTAAGTTTTAGCCGACAATTTGATATGAGGTTGT
>CAZTYA010000234.1:0-2459 GCA_964617255.1 uncultured Syntrophales bacterium | reverse complement strand
GTAAATTTTTTAGCCGGCCATTTGACATTTGATATGAGGTTGTTAAAACATGTTGAAGTATTCATGAAAGGATAAAATTCTCTATGGCATCAGATCAATCATTCAGGGAAGAGGCGGTAACCATTCCTTTGGCGAACGGTGAATCCGTGTCGGGAATCCTGCTGGTTCCGTCGGCGGTAAAAAAAAGCAAAGTTGACATTTTCATCATTGCCCATGGTCAGGGGAACGGCATGAAACATCCCCTGCTTGTGACCTTCGCCGAGGGCCTGGCGCGGGAAGGTTACGCCACGCTGCGGTTCAATTTTCTATTCAAGGAAAAGGAACAGGCAAATCCTGATAAAAAAGACAAACTTTACCACGCCTGGGAGGGGGCCATGCGCTTCATTCGTGAAGAATCGGGTCTGAAACCCAGGCGGATCTTTGCCGCGGGAAAATCCCTGGGGGGACGTATCGCAGCGCATATGACGGCAGAGGGGTTATTGGAACCGGATGGGCTGGTGTTTCTCGGTTATCCGCTTCACCCGATGGGGGATACGGAAAACATTCGGGCCGACCACTTTGCAAAGATCAAGATCCCCATGCTCTTTTTTGCGGGAACCCGTGACCCCTTCTGTAACCTTCTTCTGTTGAAAAAAGTTTTTAGCACCTTGGATCTGGATATGCATTCACGTCTGGAAGTGGTTGACGGTGGCGATCATTCCTTTGAAGTGCCCAAGTCCCTCTACCTGCCGACGGAGGAAATTTACAAGCATATTCTGAAGAAAACCCTCCAATGGCTGGGTAAAACTTTTCCCGCCCAAAAGTAATGCGGACGGACCATGAAGATCTGTTATCAGTGTCATAAGGACGTTGCTGTCCAGAAAATTGTCGGCCGAAAGGACGTCTGTCCCGGCTGCGGTTCCGAGTTGCGCTGCTGCCTGAACTGCCGTTTTTACAATGAACGGGCTTACAATCAGTGTGGGGAAACCCAGGCGGATCGGGTCCTCGATAAGGACCGGAGCAACTTCTGTGATTATTTTGTTTTCCGGGATGCGGATGCAGGCCAGGATCCGGAGGGAAAACAGACCGCCCGGGATAAACTGGAGTCATTATTCAAATGATGGCTGTTTTTGTATGAATGGACGGATTATCGGGCCGCATGCAACGATCAGACAGGAATCGACTCTTTTTTTACGCGAATATCTTTTCCGATGGTTATATTCAGACCGTTTACCCTTTTAAAACTGCCGCCATTAGCGACGATGGTGCCATGAAATGTCTCGATTCCGCCCGCCTCGTGGATGTGACCGCACAGGCAGAGAGCGATCCGGTGCTCTTCCAGGAACTTTCGCACGCTTTGGCTTCCGCCGGGCAGATCCAGGTAGGTTTGATCTCTAACCCCTTGCGGGGGACAATGTGAAATCAGCACAATTTGGGCGCAATCCCGGACGGCTTTGTATCCATCTTCCAGATAGCGGGCCATTTCTTTTTCGGAATATTCCGTGGCCGTCTGCATCGGGGTTGGTGACGAACCGCCCAGGCCGAAGAATCCCACTTCATCAATGACTCGCCCTTGGCCGTGGAGACTGTACCCCTGTTCTTCCAGAAACGTACACACTTCACTGCGGTCCCAATTGCCATGGACGGCCAGGATGCGACGATTGAACCGTTCGATCGCAGAAATGACTTGCTCTGCTTCTTCCCGGTTTTTCAACCGGGTGATGTCGCCGGCGACAACGACGAGATCGGATTGTGAGATCAATGGACCGGCCTTTGCAATTGCTCCAACGGCGCCATGAATGTCGCTCATGCAGAATATTTTCATGCCGTTCCCTTATCCTGTCCGTCGTGCTGCGTCAAGCCTGCTTGTATCCAAGCCCAAAAACTATGCATCCGGCTGATGACCCCTGAAGAAAGCAGTCAAACTTCTTTATGAAATATGATAAGAAAAATCCACTTGGAGTTCGATGCGGATTTATGGATCGGATATCCCATGGGCTTGTCCATGGCATCCGCACTCCTCAAGGCTGATCAGATAAATGCATTCCGGCGCGTATTGTCGGGAAAGGAAGGGTAGGGATGGGAAAAACCAATATCTTTGTAAGTTTTGCTCCGGAGGATAAGAAGGACGGAATGATGTTAACCGATCAGTGTCGCAATCCCTTTTCCACATTTGCCGTGATCGGTGTGTCCGAAGCACCCCAAGGGGGCGCTGAGTGGGAAGCGCAGACCAGGGAACGCATCAAACAAGCAGACATTGTGGTGATGGTGGTCGGGAAAAACACAGCACAGACGCCCAATGTCATCTGGGAAGTTAAAACGGCACGCGAGGAAAACATTCCCATTCTGGGGGTTTATATCGATAAGGCATATGAAGGAAACGTGCCCGCAACCTTCGGCTCCGGTCCGGTCATCGAATGGAACTGGGAATACGTCTACAATACGATTATACGGATTACGAACAGTATGCCGGGGCGCCG
>CAZTYA010000233.1:0-3980 GCA_964617255.1 uncultured Syntrophales bacterium | reverse complement strand
CCGTATCAACTGGAAAAATTCGCTACTGATATACCCCTTGCGTGGATCATTAATTGTGCGGCCTATACGGCAGTTGACCAGGCAGAAGACGAACCGGACCTGGCGTTCAGAACCAATGCCTCCGGCCCCCTGAATATCGCCAAAATCGCCGAGGCCAAGCAGGCAAAACTGATTCACCTGTCGACGGATTATGTTTTCGACGGCGAAAAGGAGGGATCTTATACCGAAACGGATCCGCCAAATCCGATTGGCGTATACGGGCGGAGCAAATTGGCAGGGGAACAGCATATCAGCCAAACCCTGCAGCAGCATATCATTATCCGAACCGGATGGCTTTATGTCGGGCATGGACATAATTTTGCTTTGACGATGCTCCGTTTAATGAAGGAAAGGCATGAGGTGCGCGTTGTCGAGGATCAGTACGGATCACCGACCTACGCCCCTGACCTGGCCCAATTTATTCTCGGCAGAATTCGTGAGAATTCTCAAAAATATGGCCTTTACCATTTCACCAATGAAGGAAAGACCTCCTGGTATGACTTCGCCAGTAAAATTAAGAATCTGGCCACGAACATGGCTATGCTTCAAAACAACTGCCGGGTCGTTCCCATACCGTCAGACCAGTTTCCAACAAAGGCCAAGAGACCTTTGAATTCTTGTTTATCGAAAGAAAAAGTTAAGAACACTTTCAACATAGTCATCCGACCCTGGGAATCCGCCCTGGTCGATTTTATGTCTGAGCTTAACACAAGGAAGTTTTAAGAAAATGAAAAGGAAACTGCAGAACATTCTGGTAACCGGTGGAGCCGGCTTCATCGGGTCCAATTACATACATTACATGTTTGAGGACAAAATCTTTGATGGGCGTATCATCAACGTCGACAAATTAACCTATGCTGGAAATCTGGAAAATCTTGTCAGTATTGAAAAAGAATATGGCGGAAAAAGGTATTTCTTTGAAAAGACTGATGTGAAAGACTACGAAGCGGTCAAAGCCATTCTTGGCAAGTATAACATTGACACAGTCGTGCATTTTGCGGCCGAATCCCATGTTGACCGCTCGATTTTTGGACCGGGAGCGTTCATTCAGACCAACATCATCGGTACATTCAATCTGTTAGAATGCGTCAGGGAAGTATGGCGGGATCGAAAGGATGTGCTCTTCCACCATGTCAGCACAGATGAAGTTTATGGTTCCCTTGATGATCAGGGCTATTTTTACGAGAGCACCCCTTATGATCCCCAAAGCCCATATTCTGCTTCCAAGGCCTCTTCGGATCATCTGGTCAAGGCCTATCACCATACCTACGGCTTGCCCGTCACTATATCCAATTGTTCGAACAACTACGGTCCTTACCAGTTTCCGGAAAAGCTCATCCCATTGATGATCCTGAACATGAAAAACAATAAACCCCTGCCCATTTATGGAGACGGGAAGAACATTCGCGACTGGCTCTATGTCTCTGATCACAACCGTGCCCTCTGGAAAATCGTTAATGATGGAAAAGCAGGGGAAACCTACAATATCGGCGGGGAAAACGAGTGGGAAAACATCCGCTTGGTTCATGTCCTGTGCGAGAAAATGGCTGAAGCAACAGGGGAAGATGTAAATAAATTCAGTCAATTAATCACCTATGTAAAAGACCGGGCCGGCCATGACCGGCGTTATGCCATCAACTGCGACAAGATCAAAAACGAACTGGGGTGGCGCCAAACCGTCAACTTTGATGAGGGCCTCACCCAGACCATCCAGTGGTATATGGGAAATGATGCCTGGCTGAATCACATTCTGGACGGAACATATCAGAATTGGATTCACCTGAATTATACAGCCAGATAGATCGATATAAAGGTGCTTCTGTAAATGATTAAAAAAATCAATCGTTTGTTCAACAGAATCATGGGCAGACATCCGAAAAGCTTACAGGAGCAATTTCCCCAATACGAAATCGGAAGAGGCTCTTACAGTTCCAATCTGCGCGTACTGCGGCAAAAAGACGGTGCAACGCTAAAAATCGGGGCTTTCTGTTCAATCGCCGACGGCGTGGAAATATTCCTTGGCGGTGAACATCGGATCGATTGGGTCACCACATACCCCTTTAATGTGAAATGGGAAAGTGCAAGACATATCAAGGGTCACCCCAAAACCAAGGGAAACGTCGAGATCGGAAATGATGTATGGATCGGCAGAGGGGCTCTGATTTTCAGTGGCGTTAAAATCGCAGACGGCGCGGTTATCGGTGCACGGGCCGTTGTAACGAATGATGTACCGCCATATGCGATTGTGACGGGAAACCCAGCGAAAATCGTGAAAAAAAGATTTGACGAAGAAATCATCGTGCGTTTGTTAAATCTAAAGTGGTGGCACTGGGAGGACGCCCGGATATGCAGAGCATTACCCATGATGTTGAACCATGACATTCATGTTTTCCTGGAAGCCGCTGAAAGGAATGAAATATAATATTCACATGAACGCTATACTAAAAATAGACCTCAATAAAATCCTGAACCAGACCGAACCGGTGATTCTCGAATTGGGCAGCGGAGAAAAAAAATGGCCGGGGCGGATCTGCATTGACCGATTAGATATGCCCAATGTGGATATCGTTGCAGATTTGGAGGAAGGTTTTCCTTTTCTGCCCGATAATTCGGTGGATGCAATTCATTCAAAAAGTTTTTTGGAGCACATTGATCATTTTGATTTTTTAATGCAAGAGATATGGCGTGTCCTGAAACCTACCGGCAGAAAATATCTGTATGTGCCGCATTTTTCAAATCCTTATTATTATTCAGATTATACGCACAAACGTTTTTTCGGCCTTTATACATTTGAGTATTTCTCCCCTTGTCAAACCCGTTTTAAAAGGAAAGTGCCATCCTTTTACCAGGGCCATGGCTTCATGACGGAGGAAATAACACTTGTTTTCACTTCCCCATGGAAAAGCAGAAAGCTTTTCAAGCGACTGTTCCAGAAGATCATCAATCTCCATCCTTGGCTGATGGAATTCTACGAAGAAAACCTCTGTTACTGGATGCCATGTTATGCACTTCAAGTTACACTGCGCCCCATAAAACATACATCCCCCCAACAAATCCAAAGCGGAAAATAAGATGAAAATCGCTTTTGTGACAACAAGGCCCGACAAAGCCAGTTTCAAATTCCGGGTGGCACAGTATCTTCCACATATTGAACAAAAGGGCCTTAAATATGACATCCTCATATTACCTCGCGATTTTTGGTCCCGTCGGAAATTCTTCAACAAATTAATCTCTTATGATGTTATTTTTTGGCAGAAGCGCCTTCTTGGTCGGATCGATTTATGGGACCTGCGGCGCAACAGCCGATACCTGATCTATGACTTTGACGATTCGGTCATGTATAACAACACCAAAAATGGAAATGAGTATTCGTATCGACTGAATCGAAGATTTCAAAACATGGTTGAACACGCCGATCTGGTCATTGGAGGAAACCCCTTTTTACTGGAACAGGCGGCACCGTATGCTGATGCCCAGAAACTCGTGCGCATGCCCACCGTTGTGGATCTGGAAATCTGGAAAACGGAAACGCCTAAAACATCAGCCACGGGCGATATTATCATTGGGTGGGTCGGCTCTCAGAGCACGTTGCCTTACTGGATGGACAAACTAGCGCTGTGGAAAACAATCAGCAGAAAGTATCCGCAGGTGGTATTCAAGGTAACCTGTGATGACGTGGAAAGGACGTTCTCATCTCCGGAATACCAAGTTTTCAGGTTTCAAGCGGTGGAATGGACGGAAGCTTCTCAGGTCCGGGACTGCGACGTACTAGACATCGGGATCATGCCCCTTCCGGATAATCGTTGGACCCGGGGAAAGTGCGGATTCAAACTGATTCAGTATCTCAGTTTGGCTAAAGCGTCCGTGGCCTCCCCCGTGGGCGTCAACAGCGACATCATCCTTCATGAAAAAACTGGTTTGCTGGCGGCAAGCGATGAGGA
>CAZTYA010000232.1:0-3982 GCA_964617255.1 uncultured Syntrophales bacterium | reverse complement strand
TGTCAGCGTCGGTCTGATTGACCGGCAGGCTCAGCCACGATTTATTCACACACCGGGGGCCAATCGCGGACTCACCGTGGACGTGCTTGATCGGGTGTTGCGGACGGCAAAGGGAACACGATTTCTTCATGTTGCGGGGTTTTTCGCTCTGCCGGGTCTTTTGGACGGGCGCCTGCCAAAAATGCTGGAAACGGCCAGAGCATTGGGGCTTGCGACATCACTCGACGTAATCAATTCCCCCTACCTGGACGCCCCGGATTTGCTCTGGTCCTGCCTTCCCCATCTGGATTATTTTTTCTGCAACTTCAGAGAAGGTCAACGCCTGACGCGCTGTGAAGAAGCGTCCGTTGTTGCGGGGGAAATACGCCTTCGGCAAGCCGGGGCAGTCATTGTTAAACTGGGCGAAAAGGGTTGCTGGCTCGATTGCAGCGAGTTTCAGGGGATGATCCCCACGGAACCACGAAAAGCTGTCGATACGACCGGTGCGGGGGATGCCTTTGCTGCAGGATTCATAGCCGCCTTGCTTGAAGGTTCCAATACCGAGGATGCCTGCCGGGCGGGGCACCGTGCGGCCGCCAGGATTGTGGCCTCTTTGGGCGCTGTTGCCGGCTGGTTTCAGACGATCTGATGGTCCAATACACAACCGTATGGCTGTTGCGCTTAACCGGTGCTGCCGTATCTTTTGACCGTCATGTTTTTGAGGGGGGTCCCTGATTGACATCACCTGCCGATTTTGTTATAGCTGCGCAAACCTTGCGATAGGTTTCAATTTTTCCGGTTTTGAAAATCCGGGTATTGATATGGATGAAGGAGCATTTTTCAGGTGAAAAAAAGAATACTGAGCGGAATGAGACCCACGGGAAAGCTGCACTTGGGCAATTTGCAGGGCGCTCTGAAAAACTGGGTGGACCTTCAGAATGACGGCCGCCACGACTGTTTTTATTTTGTCGCCGACTGGCATGCCTTAACCAGTGATTACAGCACACCGGACCAGATCAGGGAAAATTCCCTCGACATGGTCATCGACTGGCTGAGCGTCGGTCTCGACCCTGAAAAAAGCACCCTGTTCGTTCAGTCGGCCATCAAGGAACACGCGGAGCTTTACCTGCTTTTGGGTATGATTACACCCCTGCCGTGGCTCGAGCGTAACCCGACCTACAAGGAAATGAGAGATGAACTGACGGATAAGGATCTCGGCACCTATGGTTTTCTCGGTTATCCGGTCCTTCAGGCTGCCGACATCATCATCTATAAAGGTCAAGGGGTACCCGTCGGCGTTGACCAGCTTCCCCATGTTGAGTTGACCCGGGAGATCGCCCGGCGTTTCAATTTCCTTTATCGGGAGGTTTTTCCGGTACCGGACCCCCTTTTGACTGCTGTGCCTAAACTATTAGGCATCGACGGGCGGAAGATGAGCAAGTCCTATGGCAACTCGATCTACATCGGTGATGAAGGGGATGCGTTAAAGACCAAAGTGTCGGCCATGTTCACGGATCCCCAGCGGATGCGCCGCAAAGACCCGGGCAATCCCGATATCTGTAACGTATACAGTTTTCACCAGCTCTATACCGAAGAAAGTGAAGTGGCGCAGATCAATACGGACTGCCGAACAGCGGGGATCGGTTGTACGGACTGCAAAAAACGGCTCTATGAGCGAATGCTGCTGGCCATGTCTCCGATTCACGAACGCCGCAATCATTATTGTCAGCATCTGGATCTTGTACGCGATATTATTGAAAAGGGGAACAGAAAGGCGGCTGCTGTGGCGAAAGCGACCATGCAAGAAGTCAGAGAGGCCATGAAGATCTGAGGCCGTCATGACCGGCGTGTTTCGGAAAGGCCAAAGAGGACCTTATTATCATTGGTCAGGTGCCTATGGATTATGAAATCAAGCTCGACCAGTTTCAGGGACCTCTGGATCTGCTGCTTTTCCTGATACGCAAAAACAAGATCGATATTTATGATATCCCGATCGCCCTCATTACGGAGCAGTATTTAAAGTATTTAGAGATCATCCGTTCCCTCAATCTGGATGAGGCGGGCGAATATCTGGTGCTGGCGGCAACACTGCTCCACATCAAATCGCGGATGCTTTTGCCTGTTCCCGAGGAGGAAACAGAGGAAGGTGAGGACGATCCCCGCCAGGAACTGGTGAAGCAACTCCTGGAGTATCAGGTGTTCAAGGATGCCGCCTCGGCTTTGGAAACCAGGCCGGTCCTTGAAAGGGATGTGTTCAAGCGGGGCTCTCACGAGGGCGATGTGGAGGTCAACCCGGACGAGGAGACCCTGATTGAAGTCGGCATTTTTGATTTGGTTGAAGCATTTCAAAAGGTGATCGCGATTTCCGGAAAGTCCGAATTAATGGAAATCGATCTGGAGAAAATTTCCCTGGCGGACCGGATCAATGAAATCATGGATACATTGACCCAGAATCGGAGCCTCACCTTCACGGAACTGCTGGGCGAGTCATCGAATAAAAGGCAGGTTATTTATACATTCCTGGCCATTCTTGAATTGATCAAACTGCGAATGATCAAGGCGTTCCAGAATGAGTCATCCGGTGTGATCCGGATCTTTCTGGCGGTGGAGGAGTAATGTTACGGGGCGCAGAGCGGGATTAAAATCCCGGCGGAGCAGAATCATGGAAGGATTAAAGGCTGTTATCGAAGCGCTGATCTTCGCGTCAGAAACGCCGCTCGACGTGAATAAATTGGCCGATGTGCTGGATTCCGTGGAGAAGAAGGCTATCCGGGATTGTCTGGCTCGACTTATTGAAGAATACAATAGTGAAAACAGGGGCTTCTGCATTGTCGAGGTTGCCGGCGGGTATCACTTTCGGACGAAAAATGCGTGGAGTCCCTGGATCAAGAAACTGAAAAAGGGAAAACCCGCGACCCTGACACCCGTCATGATGGAGACGCTCGCAGTGATTGCTTATCGGCAACCGGTGCTGAAGGCGGAAATCGACAAGGTACGGGGTGTGGATACGGGGGGGGCCATTAAAAAGCTGCTGGATAGAAAACTGGTCCGGATCGTCGGCCGGAAAGATGTTCCCGGAAAACCGATTATCTACGGCACCACTCAGCGCTTTCTGGAGGTATTCAATCTGAAGGATCTGTCCGAACTGCCGACCCTGCGGGAACTGAAGGAATTGCAGGAATAAACCATGGAAGAGCGTCTGCAGAAAATCGTTTCACGTTACGGTCACATTTCGCGCCGAGCGGCGGAAGCCATGATCGTCGAAGGCCGGGTCAGCTTGAACGGAGAAATCGTCTCCCAGATGGGCGTCAAGGCCGACCCGCAAAAGGATGCAATTCGCCTGGACGGCAAGTTGATTGCCGCGGAACAGACTCCGGTTTATATCCTTCTTCATAAGCCGCCCGGGTATGTCACCACCCTCAGCGATCCGGAAAACCGGCCCGTTGTAACGGACCTGGTCAAGGGGGAGGGGGAACGGCTTTTTCCCGTGGGTCGTCTCGACTACGACTCCGAGGGACTCCTGTTGATGACGAACGACGGCGGATTCGCTCAGAAAATCCAGCACCCGCGCTATGGTGTTCCCAAACGTTATCGTGTTCGGATCGAAGGTCATTTAACGACGGAAGAGTTACAGCGTTTGAAAAAAGGGGTCCGTTTTGAGGATGGATTCTTCCAGCCCCGGGATCTGCGGATCGAAAAGCACAACGATAAAAGCCTCTGGATATCGCTCTCTATTTCGGAGGGGAAAAACCGGATGATTCGCAAAGGTTTCGCCGCCCTGCGTCATGATGTCGAAAGACTCGTACGGATCTCAATCGGTGATGTGCACCTGGGCAGTCTGAAGCGGGGCATGTATCGCCATCTGACGAAAAAGGAGATAGAATCGCTGTTAGCTTGGTCCGGCCAGGGCAAGAAGGCAGGATAACCATTTCAATATGCCTCATAAGGTGTAAGTAAATCTAGGGTTATTTACAGTATTTCGGGATAAAAATATTCAAGTAAT
>CAZTYA010000231.1:0-4005 GCA_964617255.1 uncultured Syntrophales bacterium | reverse complement strand
GCCCCGGCGGGTTGGAATATATGTGTTGATGACTTTATGGATAATTTCATGATTTCAATATACACCTGAATTTTCTGGAAAACCAGCTTCATGGAACGTGACGTCATATCCGACAATCCTCTTCGGTGAAGAACCCCGGAGGAGATTGGAAATTGCTTGACACGACAAAGGCCTCTTCATATAGTCTCGCCACTCACAGGTAACCCGGATCAATGTCTGGAAGACAATCGGCAGAGATCATATTCTGTTTCGGGAAAGATGAAAAAAGGAGGCAACTGTCATGTCAAAATCCCAGGACGTCAAAAAAGACGAAAAGAAAAAGCCGGCCAAAACCGCCAAAGAGAAAAAACAGGCCAAACAGGAAAAGAAGAGAGGCGGTTGATCGCACTTAGCTCGGCCGCCAGGCAGCAAGAGAAAGGCAGGAACGCATGGACATCACATCGGCAGTCACCGGCAGAAGGAGCATCCGGAAATTTTTCAGCAAAGAGGTTCCCCGGGAGGATATCCAGAAAATCCTGGACACGGCACGCTGGTCGCCGTCATGGGGCAACACCCAATCCTGGAACTTCCATGTCATCACCGGCGAACCCCTGGCGCGTTTCAAGGACGAAAACCAGAGGATGCTCAGCGATGATATTCCCTCAACACCCGATATCCCCATGCCCGAATCCTGGCCCGACGCCTGTCGGCTGAGATATAACGACATGGGCCGCACCCTTTACGATTCCCTGGGCATCGCCCGCCGGGACACGGACGCCCGCCGCAAGCTCCGGCTCAAGATGGCCCATCTGTTCGATGCCCCATGTCTGATCGTTGCCACCATCCACAAGGACAATGCCGTGGAATACGCCATGCTCGATATCGGACTCATCGTGCAGACGCTATGCCTGCTGGCCCATGACAAGGGGCTGGGCACGCTGATCATGGCGGCGGCAGTCCAGTACCCGGATTTGATTCGGGAAATCGCCGCCATTCCGGGGGACCGGCGGATTGTCGTGGGGATCGCCATGGGCTACCCCGACCGGGAATACGCGCTTAACACCTTCGAGCGCAAACGCGCCGGCACGGAAGACTTCATCCAGTGGATCGGATGAGCTTTTGAATTTCCCAGATTGGTTTACCCGCCGATAGCGCCGAAGTCCCGACACCGTCGTCATACCAGGCGAGCTGGCGGGGTCTGTCCGGGTGAACGGCATCGGGGCCCGCGTAATCCAGGGCCTGAAAAAGCCGCCAGACGTTTGTCTTGAAAAGCTTTCCCGCACTGTTTCCGGTCCCGTCGGAAAGCAGAATGATGTTTTTCCCCATGATCGTTTACCCCTTTATCTACACCGCATGATTCCCGGTTTTTCTGCAACCGGCAGGCGGATCATTGTGTTTGACGCCCCCCTGACTTCCCCGGGGGTTAACCGAATCGTGTACCCAATCGTTGGGACCGACCTTACGCTGCGGATCCGGCAAGATATCGAAATTCCGAGAAATCGGCGCATCGGGATCACGCAGCGACCGTGCGTCAAGCAACTTTGCCCCCGCCAGGGGCAGGTTGACCAATGCCGCCCGGGAGAACATCCACGACAGGGCGATACTGGACAGGCCGACCGAGGCGCTGCCCCCCACATCGGAATGGACACCCCGGAACCAGACCTCTTTGATCCGTTCATCCCCGGAGGGATAAACTTTTTCCGGCCGGATGCGGGTTACAGGAAAGTTGCCCCGTCTTTCATCGAGGGCCATGGCATGAAAACATCTCCGAACATTCGGCGGCAAGGTCAGTTTCCAACCCACATTGAGGTCGTTGCCCGGTACGCCAAAGGAGGCCACCACATCCCAGACGCCAAGGAAACGGATGACGGCCGCACCTTTTTCCTGATGGATCAGGTTTGCGAAATGAAGCGCCAGGGCCGCCCCCCGGCTGAAGCCAATGATGTCAATATCATGATCACCCTTCTTGAAGTTTTTATCCAGGCTGTCCAGGGCTTCATCAATCCGGATATGGCCGCCTGCTCCGGTTAATCCGCCCAGGATTTTTCCAATAAAACCCAAACGCGTACCGACACCCTCCAGATAAAACGTCGCCCCCAGGTATGCGTCACGAAACTTGATGACATTGGTATCCTTGGCCTCGTCCGCTTCGTCTTCATTCCACGTCCCGTCGAACGCGTAAAGCGCCATGATCTCCCCCCCTTTCCTGCCCTCGGTTTATTCGCCCTACCACCTCCCGCGAAGCGGCCTTGGAAGAATTTCGTACAAATTCCCATGCCTATCACCTTGTGATCAGTGATATGACGATGCCCCGTTTAACCGGAGCGGATCTGGCCAAGTTCTTTATGGAAGTACGACCCGAGCTTCCCTTTATCCTCTGCACCGGATTCAGCGAACTGATCGACGAGGAAAAATCCCGAGCCCTTGGCATCAAGGCTCTGATTATGAAGCCCATCGAATTGTCGGTTCTGGCCGAAACCGTCCGGGTGGTGCTGGATGGCAAAGATCCTGCTGAGAAAACTTGCTGAATCGGCGTTTCTTGAAGGGGCGACATGAACGATTATTTATTGGAACCGACGGATCAGATCGGCCAGACGCATTACGAATTGCCCGTGTCCTTCGTGAATGTAAACCCCAA
Source organism: uncultured Syntrophales bacterium (assembly GCA_964617255.1). Classification (GTDB taxonomy): domain Bacteria; phylum Desulfobacterota; class Syntrophia; order Syntrophales; family JAAYKM01; genus JAAYKM01. The sequence continues at coordinate 1,388 of CAZTYA010000231.1, read as the reverse complement.
TCTGAGCAACCAGTGAGTAGGCGGCGGCAAATTGCGCCAGAGCAAAACCCGCAATCGTAAACTGGCTGACGCTGACCACACCGATACCAAACTGGGAAAGGGTGAAAAAACCGCAGGCAAACTGTCCGATGGCAACGATTCCCTTGGCGGGTACCGGCATCCGGTTTGGCCGGTATTTGAAAGAAATATGAATCAGCGGCCAGCCGAGAAGGGTGGCCTGTGACTTATATTCAAAACCCCAGCCATCCCATTGATCTTTTGCAGGATAAGGCGCCCCGCAATGCGGACAAGATAAAGCCTGTTCGGATACTTCCCGGCGACATTCCCGGCAAGGTTTCATTTTCATCTCCCCTATAAATTCACATACATTTACAAATCGGCTGATAATTTGCTTGCCATAAAGAATACGTCAGCAGCGAAACAACACGACATCAATCTTTGTTCGATTAACGCCGCTTGGAACCTCCCAAGATCCCTCCCAGAACGCCCCGCAGAATCTGGCGGCCGATCTGGCTCCCGACGGTTCGGGCGGCCTGCTTGGCCAGGGCCTGGACCATCCCTTCACGACCTTTGGTCCCCCACAGGAGATCTCCCAACATACCGCCGCCGCGTTCAGCCGGCTGTTCCGTCTTGCCGGTGCGCGACGCTTCACGACGAACGGGCTCCGCTTGATCCGGCTGTTCCGATTCGGCCTGTTGGGTTCGCCTGCTGATGATCTCGTATGCCGACTCGCGGTTGACCCGCGTGTCATACTTGCCGCCGATGGGGCTTCGGGCGCGTATCATGGAAGTCTCTTCCGGGGTGACGGCCCCCATCCGGCAGCGGGGCGGACAGATCAGTGTTCTTTCCACAGGCATCGGGACACCCTTGTCCTGCAGTGTCGACACCAGGGCCTCTCCGACCGCGAGTTGTGAAATAACCTCGGCCACGTTGAATTTCGGATTGGGGACAAAAGTTTCCGCCGCCGTGCGCACCGCTTTCTGATCCCGCGGGGTGTAGGCCCTCAGAGCATGCTGAATGCGGTTGCCGAGTTGTCCCAAAATTTCATCGGGCACATCATCGGGAAATTGGGAACAGAAGTAAACCCCGACGCCTTTTGAGCGGATGAGACGGACCACCTGCTCCACCCGCTGGCGGAGCATGGCAGGTGCATCATCGAACAGAAGATGGGCCTCATCGAAGAAGAATACGAGCTTCGGCCGGTCAAGATCTCCCACTTCAGGGAGGTTCTCAAACAGTTCAGACAGAAGCCACAGAAGAAAGCTGGAGTAGAGTTTTGGCCTGAGAATCAACTGGTCCGCCTTCAGGATGCTGATGATTCCCCGGCCGCTCAAATCGGTCCGCATCAGGTCGAACAATTCCAAGGCGGGTTCGCCGAACAGGGATTC
>CAZTYA010000230.1:0-4005 GCA_964617255.1 uncultured Syntrophales bacterium | reverse complement strand
TGGAAATGGTTCTCGTGGGGTCCGTGAACAAGGAAATCGTCGGCATGATGAACCGCCATGGCGGAAAAGCTGTCGGACTCTCCGGCAAGGACGGAAATCTGATCCAGGCGGAAAAGTACTATCTCAATGAGGAAAAGGCCAAGGACACCCCTCCGGAGATTATCGACATCGGCCTGGTCGGAAAAGTGACGTCGATCAATGCGGAGTTGATCAATTCTTTGGTCCGCGACGGTTTCATTCCGGTGATTGCCCCCACGGGTGTCGGCGCGGCAGGTGAGACATACAACATCAACGCCGATCTGGTGGCGGGAGCGGTTGCCTCCGCCCTGAAGGCCGAAAAACTCATGCTTTTAACCGATGTGTCCGGCGTGTGGGATGAAAACCAGGCGTTGATCAACACCATGAACCGGGATCGGGTCCTTCAGTTGATCGATGACGGCGTCATCAAGGGAGGCATGTTTCCGAAAGTGAAGTGCTGTATGAAAGCCTTACGGGGCGGCGTCAGCAAGGCCCATATTATCGATGGTCGGCTGAAGCACGCGGTGCTGCTGGAGATGTTTACCGATCGCGGGATTGGAACGGAGATTGTTGAGTAAGAACCATAGAATATACTGATCAAACAAGGAGACAAAATGGAAGGGGTCAACAGGTCAACAGCGGAATGGATTGCCCTGGGCGAACATTACGTTATGGGGACATACAGGCGGTTTCCCCTCGTTTTGACGCGCGGTTCGGGTATGCGGGTCTGGGATTGCGAAGGCAGGGAATACCTTGATTTCATCGGGGGCATTGCCGTCTGTGCTTTGGGGCACAGCCATCCGAAGGTCGTTGAAGCCATACAGAGGCAAGCGGCGACCCTCACCCACGTGTCGAACCTGTATCACATCCCTCCCCAGATCGAACTGGCAAGGCTCCTGGTGGAAAATTCGTTTGCCGAAAAGGTCTTTTTCTGCAACAGCGGCGCCGAGGCCAACGAAGGGGCGATCAAACTGGCCAGAAAATACGGCTGCGACATTCTGGGTGGAAAATACAAAATCATTACCATGGAAAACTCTTTTCATGGGCGTACCCTGGCGACTGTTACGGCCACGGGTCAGGAAAAATTTCAAAAGGGGTTTGAACCCCTGCTCGACGGTTTCACCTACGTGCCATTTAACGATCTTGCTGCACTTGAAAGGGCTGTCAGTGATGAGACCTGCGCAATCATGCTCGAACCCATCCAGGCAGAGGGGGGGGTCAAGGTTCCCGATGAAAATTATCTGCGAGGAGTCAGAAAGATCTGCGACGACCACAATATTCTGATGATGCTGGACGAAGTGCAGGTCGGGATGGGTAGAACAGGCAAGCTTTTCGCCTACATGCACGAAGACGCCGCACCCGACATCATGACGCTCGCCAAGGCTCTGGGGAGTGGGTTCCCCATCGGGGCCATGCTGGCGACCGACAAGGTCGCGGCTGCCTTTTCTCCGGGGAATCATGCATCAACTTTCGGCGGGAATCCCCTGGCGATGGCGGCAGGGAAGGCGACCGTCGAAGTGATGACGCAGGAGGGCGTTATTGCGCACGGGGCAGATATGGGTGTTTATCTGAAAGAGAAACTCAATGAACTCGGGAAATGGCACAGCTGCATCAAGGATGTTCGAGGTCGTGGCTTGATCATCGGGGTTGAACTGGATAAAGAAGTCGCCGATATCATCAATCGGTGCATTGAAAAGGGGGTGCTCATTGGATCAGCCGGAACCCATGTGCTGCGCTTCCTGCCGCCCTTGATTGTTGAAAAGAACGATGTGGATCGACTCATTACCACCCTGGACGGGGTTCTGGAGGACGCATGAAGAAAGACCTGTTATCGGAATATGAACTGGAAAAGGCCGATTTCGATCAGATATTCGAGCGGGCCGCAGTGTTGAAGGATATGCACCGCAAAGGTTTTCATCCGCCGACGCTTTCCGGGAAAGTGCTGGGGATGATTTTCGACAAGGCCTCGACGAGAACCCGCCTGTCTTTTGAAGTCGGCATGTATCAGTTGGGGGGAACGGCGCTTTTCCTCAGCGGCCGTGACACGCAGATCGGAAGAGGCGAAACCATTGCCGATACGGCCCGGGTCATGTCGCGTTATCTGGACGGGATCATGATCCGCACCTTCAGTCAGGAAATGGTCGAAGAATTTGCACGAAACGCCTCGATTCCCGTGATAAATGGTTTGACAGATCTCCTGCATCCATGTCAAATACTCACCGATATTTTTACGATTATCGAAAAGAAAGGCGACTATGAGGGGATCAGGGTCGCCTATATCGGGGACGGGAACAACATCGCGAATTCGTGGATCAATGCGGCTGTGAAGCTGCCGATCAAACTCAACCTGGCCTGCCCGGCGGGATACGATCCGAAACCGGAAATTTTTAACCGAGCCCTTAACGAGTCAAAACTGGGGGTAGATCTGTATCGTAACCCTGCCGACGCGGTGAAAGGGGCCGATGTCGTTTATACGGACGTCTGGGCCAGCATGGGTCAGGAAGACGAACATGCGGAAAGAGTAAAGATTTTTCAGAATTACCAGATTAACGAACAACTGGTTGAGCAGGCCGCCCAGGATGCCATCATCATGCACTGCCTGCCCGCCCATCGGGGTGAAGAAATCACCGCCGGTGTCATCGATGGACCGCGGTCGATCATCTTTGACCAGGCGGAAAATCGGTTGCATGTGCAGAAAGCCATTTTGGAAACATTGATGTCAGGAGGAAGTGAAAAGTGAAGGGTGATGTAAAAAAAGTCGTTCTCGCCTATTCGGGCGGGCTGGATACGTCGGTTATCGTGCGTTGGTTGCTGGAAACCTATGGGTGTGAAGTGATCTGTTTCGCCGCCGATGTGGGGCAGAAGGAAGAACTGGACGGACTGGAAGCCAAGGCCATCAACACGGGGGCCTCCAAAATCTATATTGACGATCTGCAGGAGGAATTTGCCCGGGATTTCATTTTCCCGGCCCTGCGGGCCAATGCCATCTACGAAGGCACGTATCTGCTGGGAACATCTTTGGCCCGGCCGTTGATCGCCAAGCGTCAGGTAGAAATCGCCGCCCTGGAGGGGGCCGATGCGGTTTGTCATGGCGCAACGGGGAAGGGGAACGATCAGGTCCGTTTTGAGCTGACCTACATGGCCCTCAATCCGCACATTCGCATCATCTCGGCCTGGAAGGACCCCAACTGGACATTCAATTCACGGGAATCGATGTTTGACTATGCGGAAAAGCACGGGATTCCCCTGCCGCTGACCAAGGATAAACCCTACAGCAGTGATCGCAATTCACTCCATATTTCCCATGAGGGGGCCATTCTTGAAGATCCCTGGGCGGAGCCGCCGGAAGATATTTTTGTCCTGACCAAGTCGCCCGAGAATGCGCCGGATAAGCCGACTTATGTCGAAATCGAGTTTGAACGGGGCAATCCCGTCGCCATTGACGGAAAGAAGATGACTCCGGCGAAACTGATGGATTATATCAACACGATTGCCGGCGAAAATGGTGTCGGACGGATAGATCTTGTGGAAAACCGGTTTGTCGGCATGAAGTCCCGCGGCGTTTATGAATCGCCCGGCGGAACCGTTTTATGGGCGGCCCACCGGGGCGTCGAATCGCTGACCATGGACCGGGAAGTGATGCTCATGCGGGATTCCCTGATTCCGAAATACGCACAGCTCGTTTACAACGGCTTCTGGTATTCTCCGGAGATGACGGCGCTGCAGGCATTTATCGACCAGACCCAGGAAAACGTGACCGGCACGGCACGAATGAAACTCTACAAGGGCAATTGCATCCTGGTCGGACGGAAATCGCCTTTTTCTCTGTACCGTGAGGACTTTGCGACCTTTGAAAAGGATCAGGTTTACAACCAGATGGATGCGACGGGCTTCATTCGCCTCAACGCCCTGCGCCTTCGCATCCAGGCGATGAAAAGAGAAAAAATGAAGTAATATCCGTGTGTCATTCCGGGCAAGGGGAGGGCG
>CAZTYA010000229.1:0-4010 GCA_964617255.1 uncultured Syntrophales bacterium | reverse complement strand
GGCATCATTGCCAATCCGAATTGCTCAACGATTCAGATGGTTGTTGCTTTAAAGCCGATCCACGATGCCGTGAAAATCAAAAGAATTGTTGTTTCGACTTATCAGGCCGTATCCGGCACGGGCAAAAAGGCCATTGAGGAATTGTCGCTTCAGACCAGGGCGCTTTTATCCGGTCAGGAGCCGGTGGTGAAGGTTTATCCACATCGCATCGCCTTCAATTGTCTGCCGCAAATCGATGTGTTCATCGAAAACGGTTATACGAAAGAAGAGATGAAAATGGTCAATGAGACCAAGAAGATTTTCAACGATTATTCAATTGGTGTTACGGCGACGACGGTGCGTGTCCCCGTTTTCTTCGGTCATTCCGAATCGGTCAATATCGAAACGGAGAAGAAGATTACGCCCCAGGAAGTAAAAGCGCTTTTGTCCAAGGCGCCCGGAATCAGGGTAATCGATGATCCGGCCAAACGTGAATATCCCTTGGCCATTGATGCGGCCGGCGGTGATGATACGCTGGTGGGTCGCATCCGCGAAGATGAATCCATTCCCAACGGCATCAATATGTGGGTTGTAGCCGACAATCTGAGGAAAGGGGCGGCCTTAAACGCCGTTCAGATTGCGGAGATCCTGATTAAAGATTATATATGATATGCGAATCATTGGAGGAACCCAAAAGGGATTTCCCCTGAAAAGACCGAAGGCGGCGCATGTACGTCCGACGACGGACATGATCAAGGAAGCCCTTTTTAATATCCTCCAACCCGTATCCGGGAAAACGTTTCTTGATGTTTTTGCGGGAACGGGAAGTGTGGGCATCGAAGCTTTAAGTCGTGGCGCTTCCTTGGTGGTCTTTATTGAGCAGCGTCATGATTTGGCAAAATCGATTAAAATGCTGACGAAACTATTGGGTTTTGAAGAACATGCTCGCGTCATTTCCATGGAAATGAAAAAAGGGCTGCATCAAATTTCAGAACTCAATGTCAGATTTGATTATGTGTTTATCGATCCACCATATCAAAAGGATTTGATCGAAGAGACGCTGGTTCGGATCGGCCAAGCCGGCTTGGTGAGTGCGGATTCCTTGGTTGTGATCCAGCATTCGAAGCGGGAACCGATTCGATTGGTGGAAAGTCGGTTCAGCATGGAAGATCAGCGCACCTATGGCGATTCCATGCTCACTTTTTTAAAAATAAATACACAGGCGGATGATAATTAAATGGAAAAGATTGCTGTCTACCCTGGTTCTTTTGATCCGATTACGAACGGTCATGTGGATCTCATTAAAAGGGGTCTGCGTATGTTCGATCAACTCATTGTTCTGATCGCACACAATCCGAACAAAATATCACGCTTTACGGTTGAGGAGCGGATGTACATGATCAAAGAAGTCATCAAGGAACAGGAACGGGTCCGTGTGGATGTCTCTTCCGGTCTGCTCGTCAATTACGTTCGGGATAACGGCGCCACCGTCATTCTCAGAGGTTTGCGGGCTTTGTCGGATTTTGAATATGAGTTCCAGATGGCGCTGATTAACCGACGCCTGAATCGCGATATTGAGACCGTCTTTCTCATGACGGGGTATAAGTGGTTCTACACAAGCTCTAAAATTATCAATGAAGCCGCGAGTTTAGGCGGAAATGTTAAAGGATTGGTTCCGGATCTTGTTTACCAGAAACTGTTAAAAAAATATTCCTTAGGAAAGGAGCAGTAAAACAGTGGTGTTACTTTCTTCGAGAATATCGCTCATAAAACCGTCTCCCACGCTCGCGATTACCGCAAAAGCCAATGCGCTGAAGGCCGAAGGTCGTGACGTGATCGGTTTCGGTGCCGGTGAGCCCGATTTCGATACACCGTATAATATCAAACAAGCCGCGATCAAAGCCATCAATGATGGCTTTACCAAGTATACCCCAGTTGGCGGGACCGATGAATTGAAGGACGCCATTATTGAAAAATTTCAGAAGGACAATGGTCTGAGTTACCGTCGTCCGGAAGTCGTCGTCTCATGCGGCGCAAAACACACCCTGTATAATCTGGCGCAGGTTCTTTTCGAGGAAGGGGATGAAGTCCTCATTCCGTCTCCTTACTGGGTGTCCTATCCGGACATTATTGTGTTGGCAGGGGGCAAGCCCGTCATCCTGAAAACGGACGTCGGAAACGGCTTTAAACTGCAGCCGGAACAGTTGAAGCAAGCCATCAACAGCAAAACGAAGGCGATCATTTTCAACAGCCCCTCCAACCCTTCCGGTGTTGCCTATAGCGCCGCCGATCTCAAAAAGCTGGCGGATATCATTCTGGAAGCAGGCCTCTTGGTCATTTCCGATGATATTTATGAAAAAATTATTTACGACGATTTTCAATTTGCCAATATTCCCAGCGTTATGCCGGAGTTGAAAGATAAAACCATCGTCGTGAACGGTGTCTCCAAAACCTATGCCATGACGGGCTGGCGGATCGGCTACATGGCGGGTCCGGAAGAAATCTCGGCGGCGGTTGCGAAACTTCAAAGTCAGAATACCTCCAACCCGACTTCCATTGCCCAGAAGGCTTCCGTGGAAGCCATCCGGGGCCCACAGGACAGCGTTGCCCAGATGGTCGCTGCTTTCGACGAAAGAAGAAAATACATCGTCGGCGCGCTTAACAGCATTCCCGGCGTTTCCTGTTTGAATCCGGAAGGGGCGTTTTATGTTTTCCCCGATGTGTCTCATTATTATGGAACAACTTATCATGGTCAGGAAATCAAAGGTTCCGCCGATATTTCCACCTATCTGCTAGATGATGTCAATGTGGCGGTGGTTCCCGGCGGCGAGTTCGGACATGACGAACATATTCGTTTGTCCTACGCAACATCGATGAAAAATATCCAGGAGGGGATCAAGAGAATATCCGATGCCCTTCTGAAATTAAAAAAGTAACAAGCGGGAAGGATTTTTTCCATGGGCGGACTATTTGGTGTGATTTCTGACGAAAACTGTTCCAAGGCGTTGTTTTATGGAACGGATTATCACTCCCATCTCGGCACGGAGAATGCGGGGATGGCGGTTTTCGGGCCGGCGGGTTTTTATAAAACCATTCACAGCATCAGCCAGGCACAGTTCAAATCAAGGTTTGTTGACGATTACAAGGTGATGGATGGTCAGATGGGGTTGGGTGTCATTGATGACGATTCCCCGCAACCTCTCGTCTTCAGGTCTAAATTCGGAACATTTGCCATTGCCGCCTCGGGTTTGATTGAGAACAAGGAAATCCTGACGGAGGAATTGTTGCGGGAGGGGATTTCATTCAGCGAAAGAACGGGTGGTAAAACCAATTCCGTCGAATTGGCGGCCAAAATGATCAACAAGGGCGCCAGTATCGTGGACGGGATCCGCAAGCTGCAGGATCAGATAGAAGGGTCCCTTTGCATCCTGATCATGACGGAAGAAGGTATCTACGCCGCGAGGGATAAATTCGGTCGCTTTCCTCTGTCCATCGGGCGTGGTGTCGCCAATAAGAAAAATCTGGCCATCGCTACGGAAGCCAGCTCCTTCCCAAACCTGGGATTTGAGCTCGAATCATTCATCGGCGCTGGAGAGATAGTCTTTCTCTCGCCGACCGGTCACATTGAAATCTTGTCTCCTGCGTTACCCGTTAAAAAAACCTGCGCCTTCCTCTGGATCTATACCGGATATCCTTCATCCATTTACGATGGTGTTAGCGTGGAAAGCGCCAGGGAGCGATGCGGCGCTGCAATTGCCCGAAACGACCATGTCCAGGCTGATTTTGTGGCAGGTGTCCCCGACTCGGGCGTCGGTCATGCCCTTGGATATGCCATGGAATCAGGACTGCCTTTCCGGAGACCCCTGGTCAAATACACACCCGGTTACGGAAGAAGTTACACCCCGCCATCGCAGGATATCCGGAATCTTGTGGCGACGATGAAACTCAGCGCGATCCGTGATGTCATCGCCGGCAATCGTATGGTCATTTGTGATGACTCCATTGTCCGGGGAACACAGTTAAAAAATTTC
>CAZTYA010000228.1:0-4079 GCA_964617255.1 uncultured Syntrophales bacterium | reverse complement strand
ACCTCCCGTCTTTTTTCTTTTCGTTTCGTATCTTGGATCATCTTCAATGGATGATGTACAGTCGCCTCTATTATAGCAATGCCAGTGCCAACATGAAGGAATGGATAATTATTTTAGAATTGCCTTTGATATTCAATACTAACAGATTTACGTCTCCCGGAATGACCATGGTGCGGGAACAAAACACAGTTAAATTCAAAGACGGGCATGTGATTTTCACGGAAAATGTAAATTTCTCACCTTTTAGAGAACATTTTTCTTGACCGGTTTTCGAGGGTTTTCATTCGCCCAATGGCCTTCCAGGCTGGAACATATCATGCTATTTCACTGATATATTGGATAATTTTCATATAAAAGACTGCCGGGGCTCGCGAAACAGCCTCCCGGTCGTGGCATTTGACCAAATTAAAGTGCAGGGTGTTTGACGGATAACCGTCAATCACATGACGATCACAGCGCTTTAAGGAGGGATTTTCTGCTTTACAACCTTCCGGTTCGTATTATACAAGTAAATCCACAGGATCACTGTGAAAGTTCCGCCCGTCATCCTGAGCGCAGCGAAGGATCTCTTATGAAACCAGAGATTCTTCGTCGCTTACGCTCCTCAGAATGACCGCTGTTTTGTGGTTGCTTTGCGGGGCCCATCGAGTCAGGTGCTACGCCAATGGAACCGCCAGACGTTGCCGATCAGAAACAAAATGGGACAATGTTTTCCCGATCAGGAACCGGCATATAGGCATATATAAAAATAAGGATAGCGATCATGTACGAAGTCACCATCAAACGCACCTTTTCCGCAGCCCATTCTCTGAAGGAAATCGGCGGGAAATGCGAAAAGCTCCACGGCCACAACTTCGCCGTCGAGGTCTCCGTGGCGACGGACCGGCTAAACAGCGAAGGCCTGGTTGTCGATTTCCGGGTCATCAAGGATTGGACCGACCAGACGATTAAAGAACTGGACCATAAATACCTGAACGAAATCTCCGTTTTTCACGGCACCAACCCATCATCGGAAAACATCGCCCACTACATCTATACCCAGATCGCCCGGAAGGTTACCACGCCGGGGCTCCGGGTCACCCGCGTCACCGTCTGGGAATCGGAAAGCGCCAAAGTCACCTACACGGGGCCGGATCATGCTTGACGTCCAGAATCAGAGAGACCACCGGAACATCAATATCCGCAAAGTCGGTGTGAAAGGCATCAAATATCCCATCACGGTCTTGGATCGAGCCCAGGGCACCCAGCCGGTCAACGCCACGATCAACATGTACGTCAACCTGCCCCACCGCTTCAAGGGCACCCACATGAGCCGGTTCGTGGAAATCCTCAATGAATTCCGCGGCCAGATCAACATCAAGACCTTTAACCGGATTCTGGAGCGGGCCCGGGAAAAGCTCCACGCCGAATCGGCCCACATGGAAATCGAATTCCCCTATTTCATCGAAAAATCTGCTCCGGTCTCCGGCGCGAAGAGCCTCATGGAATACCGCTGCACCTTTGCCGGTGAAAATACGGGGGCGAAAACGGATTTTCTGGTCGGCGTTGTTGTCCCCGTCACAACGGTCTGCCCCTGCTCGAAGGAAATCAGCGTCGCCGGGGCCCATAACCAGCGAAGCATGGTCACGGTAAGACTGCGTTTTCAGAAGTTTTTCTGGATCGAAGACGTAATCCGCCTGGTGGAAGACTCGGCGAGCGGGGAAGTCTATTCCCTCCTGAAGCGGATCGACGAAAAATATGTCACGGAAAAGGCCTATGAAAATCCGCTGTTCGTCGAAGATGTGGTCAGAAACGTGGCCCAGAGATTAAACGGCATCGACAATTTCACCTGGTACAGTGTGGAAGCGGAAAACATGGAAAGCATCCATAATCACAGCGCCTATGCCTATGTAGAAAAGGAGTGATATGAAAACGAAAGGCGAAAAAACCTTTTTCAATCTCTATCACCACGGATTCATCCGAGCGGCGGTCTGTGTGCCGGATGTCAAAGTCGGCGATCCTTATTTCAATACCGACAAAACCATAGAACTGGCCCTGCAGGCGGCCCAGGGGAAAGCGGTTATCGCCCTGTTTCCCGAGTTGGGTCTTTCCGCCTACTCCAATGAAGACCTCTTTCACCAGGACGCGCTCCTTCAGGCCGTAATCGATAACCTGACGCGTCTTTTGACCGCCACGGCCGACCTGCCGGTCATCATGGTCGTCGGCGCCCCCCTGCGGATGGAGGCCCGGCTCTTCAACTGCGGCCTGGTCCTTTACCGGGGCAAAATCCTGGGCGTTGCCGTCAAGTCGTATCTCCCCAACTACCGTGAATTCTATGAGCGCCGCCAGTTCAGCCCGGCGGAAGAGGCCCTGTCTTCAACCATCGATCTCTGCGATCAAAAGGACATTCCTTTCGGTTCCGATCTGATCTTTAAGGTCGAGACAATTCCAAACTTTTGCTTCTACATCGAAATCTGCGAAGACCTCTGGGTACCGGTGCCGCCGTCGAGCTTCGCCACCCTGGCCGGGGCGACCGTTGTGGCCAACCTCTCGGCGTCGAACGTGACCATCGGGAAAGCCGATTACCGGCATGATTTGGCGGCCAACCAGTCCGCCCGCTGTGTCGCCGCTTATCTCTACGCAGCCTCCGGCCCCGGCGAATCGACGACCGACCTCGCCTGGGACGGCCAGGCCATGATCCATGAAAACGGAAACCTCCTGGCCGCATCGGAACGTTTTTCCCAAAAACCGCAGGTGATTTTCGCGGATATCGATCTCGACCGCTTGACCCAGGACCGCATGCGTCTGAACAGTTTCGGCCAGAGCGCACGGACCCACCGGCACATGGTGGCATCTTTTCACCGGGTTTCCTTTACTGTCGACATCCCGGCGGACAGAAAGCTCCTGCTCACCCGGGAATACCCGCGTTTCCCCTACATCCCGGCGGACCCGGCAAAGCTCGACCAGCGTTGCTTCGAAGCCTACAATATCCAAGTCCAGGGTCTGGCGAAGCGCCTCGCATCTTCAGGCATCCAGCATGTTGTTATCGGCATCTCCGGCGGTCTGGATTCGACCCATGCCCTGATCGTCGCCGCGCACACCATGGATTTGCTGGGTTATGCCCGAACCCATATCAAGGGTTACACCATGCCCGGTTTTGCCACAACGGACCGCACGCTCAGGAACGCAAAATCGCTCATGAAAGCCCTCGGCGTGGAGATGAACGAAATCGACATCCGGCCGAGCTGCCGCCAGATGCTCAAAGATATCGGTCATCCTTATCATCATGGAAAACCGCTCTACGATATTACTTTTGAAAATGTCCAGGCGGGAGAACGGACGTCGCATCTATTCAGGCTTGCCAACCAGTTGAATGCCCTCGTCGTGGGTACGGGCGACCTGAGCGAACTGGCCCTCGGCTGGTGCACCTATGGCGTCGGCGATCACATGTCCCACTACAACGTCAACGCCAGTGTCCCGAAAACCCTCATTCAGTGTCTCATCCGCTGGGTGGCCGCGTCCGGACAATTCTCGAAACGGGCCTCCCGTGTCTTAATCGATATCCTGGAAACGGAGATCAGCCCCGAACTGGTTCCCGGTGAGGCAGACGCGCAGCCGGCTCAGAAGACGGAAGCCGTCGTCGGCCCCTACGAACTGCAGGATTTCAACCTTTTCTACACGTCCCGTTTCGGCTATCTGCCGACAAAAATCGCCTTTTTAGCCTACTGTACCTGGCGCGATGCGAAAAAAGGCCGTTGGCCCGACCTGCCGGACCACAAAAAGCACGCCTATTCTTTAAGGGAAATCAAACACTGGCTGGAGGTCTTTCTTTACCGTTTTTTCCAGGTGAGCCAGTTCAAGCGCTCCTGCATCCCCAACGGGCCGAAGGTCGGCTCCGGCGGTTCCCTGTCGCCGCGTGGCGATTACAGGGCGCCCAGCGACAGCGAGGCCCGGGCCTGGCTTGAAAACCTGAAAGATGTTCCGGACCGGGACGGGGAATGACAACCCCGTTGCGGGGACGAGGTGCCGGATCTTGCTGTTCCATGATTTAACGATTGTAACCGTTCCGGGGCGTAAAAGCGTCAGAACGGGAGGATGCC
>CAZTYA010000227.1:0-4079 GCA_964617255.1 uncultured Syntrophales bacterium | reverse complement strand
CCTGTCCCTGCCGGTGGCCGTCACAGTGAGACACGTTCCGTTCACGGCAATGCTATCCCCCAGACGGACGTCGCCGAGATCAAGACCGCCTTCAATTTCCACAACCGCGTCTTGTCCCTTGCGGTTGATGCGCCGCACCGTTCCCAAGGCTTGCACGATTCCCGTAAACATGGTTTCCTTCATTGATCTGTTCTATGTCCGGTCCGGCTTATTGATAAAAAGCGCCGATCCAACCTATTTCGAGGGATCCTTTTCTTCGTTCGTCTTCAAGAACCCCTTGAGTTCGTTGAGGAATTCCGTTACATCCCGAAACTGGCGATAGACGGAGGCAAACCGCACATAGGCCACGCCGTCCAATTCCTGGAGTTCCTTCATGACCTTTTCGCCGATCGCCGTGGTCGAAATTTCATCGCCCTGAAACTCCTGGCAGGCCCGCTCCACATTTTCCACCAACCGTTCAATGTCTTCCGTTTTAATGGGCCTTTTTTCGCAGGCCTTCTTGATACCCGAGCGGATTTTCGTCCGATCGAAAGGCTCTCGACGACCGTCCTTTTTCACCACCGTGGGCAGAACCTCTTCCACGAACTCGTAGGTGGTGAACCGGCGTCCGCAACCGACGCACTCCCTTCTCCGGCGGATGGCGCTGCCGTCCTTGCTGATACGGGAGTCGATCACGCGATTCTCACTGCTGGGACAGAAAGGGCACTTCATGGCTGCACCACCCTGATGCCGGCCTCGGCCAGTATGTCCGCCGCCAGCTTGTCCGCATAACCATCTTTCACCACAATCAGCGAAATCCCCGCATTGATGACCATTTTCGCACAGATGATGCACGGCTGGTTCGTGCAGTACAGGGTCGCCCCCTTTACACTCACCCCGTGAAGCGCCGCCTGGATGATCGCGTTCTGCTCCGCGTGCAGACCCCGGCACAGTTCATGACGTTCACCCGAGGGAATCTGCATTCTGTCCCGCAGGCATCCGATCTCAAGACAGTGACGGAGCCCGGAAGGCGCCCCGTTGTAACCCGTGGCCAGAATTCTTTTGTCCCGGACCAGAGCCGCGCCGACGCTCCGGCGCAGACAGGTGGAACGTTTCGCCACCAGTTCCACGATGCCCATGAAGTACGCGTCCCAATCGGGACGAACGGTCATCTCACGCGCCCTGCTTTCGGGGGTCATCATCCCTCCTTGGGTCTACCTGAGTTCTTCTCTCCCTTTTGCGATACGACTTGCATAAAGGGGAAAACGGTCACAAAGCGCCTTGACCCCTGCCCTGGCCTCATTGATCTTTTCTTCATTACTCCGATTAAGCAGCACGTCGGCAATCAATCCGGCGATCTGCTTCATCTCCGGCTCTTTCATCCCCCGGCTTGTCACGGCGGGGGTCCCGATCCGGACACCGCTGGTGACCATGGGGCCCTGCGTATCGAAGGGGATGCCGTTCTTGTTCACGGTAATACCCGTCAGATCCAGAATTTCCTGGGCGTCTTTCCCCGTCAGATTCTTATCCGTCAGATCAACCAGCATGAGGTGGTTGTCCGTTCCATCGGAAACGAGGCGGAACCCGAGATTTTTCAGCTCATCCGCCAGCGTTTTCGCATTCTTGACGATCTGGCCCTGGTATTGTTTAAACTCCGCGGTGAGGGCTTCCTTGAAAGCCACCGCCTTGGCGGCAATGACATGCATGAGGGGACCGCCCTGGGTGCCCGGGAACACGCGGCTCCCCAGAATCTTGGCATGCGCCTCCTTGCACATGACCAGACCGCCCCGGGGACCCCGAAGGGTCTTGTGGGTGGTCGAGGTCACAAACTCGCAAATCGGCACCGGTGTCGGGTGATAACCCGTCGCGACCAGACCGGCGATGTGGGCGATGTCGCACATAATCACCGCGCCGA
Source organism: uncultured Syntrophales bacterium (assembly GCA_964617255.1). Lineage (GTDB taxonomy): Bacteria > Desulfobacterota > Syntrophia > Syntrophales > JAAYKM01 > JAAYKM01. Next base: position 2,185 of record CAZTYA010000227.1, on the reverse strand, counting down.
CCTGATCCGCCGCCTGGCGGAAGGCGGTGAAATCGATGATCCTGGGATAGGCGCTGGCGCCGACGACAATCATTTTGGGCTTATGCTTCTTCGCCAGATCCATCACCTCGTTGTAATCGATCGTTTCCGTTGTGCGATCGACGCCGTAGGGGATAACGTTGTAATATTTACCGGAAAAATTGGCGGGGCTGCCATGGGACAGATGACCGCCATGGGAGAGATTCATCCCCAGAATTGTGTCGCCTGGCTGCAATACAGAAAAGTAAACCGCCATGTTGGCCTGGGTGCCCGAATGGGGCTGAACATTGACATAATCGGCGCCGAAGAGGGCCTTGCAACGCTCAATCGCCAGATTCTCCACAATATCCACATATTCACAGCCGCCGTAGTAGCGTTTACCCGGATAACCCTCGGCGTACTTGTTGGTCATGACACAGCCCTGGGCCTCCAGAACGGCCTCGCTGACAAAATTTTCCGAAGCGATCAGCTCGATTTTGCCCGTCTGTCTTTCCGTCTCCCATAAAATCGCCTGGGCTACCTCCGGATCTACTTTTGTGAGTTCTGACATATCTGTGTTTCCCTCCCTAGTTTCTCTTCCAATTCCCGTATCTTGTCGAGGCGCCTCTGATGTCGTCCGCCTTCAAATTCCGTTGACAGCCACTTGGTGACAATCTTCTCCGCCGTGGCGGCATCAGTTCGCCGACCCGCCAGAATCAGAATGTTCGCGTCATTGTGACGGCGGCTCATTTCCGCCGTGTATTCATCGAGACAAAGGGCAGCACGCACATGGGGAAATTTATTCGCCACAATGGACATGCCCACTCCCGAACCGCAAATCAGAATCCCCGATGTAAAATCGCCGGAGGCAACCCGCTCGGCCACACGCAAACCGTAATCGGGATAATCCACGGCATCGCCATTGTCTGTCCCGACATCCATGACATCGATCTCCATGCGGGCAAGAAGCGCCTTAACATCCTGTTTACACTCAAAACCCGCGTGATCCGACCCAATAATCAGTTGACGTCGCATTCCCTTTTACCCGGTATACTTTTTCAACACCAAACTTGCATTCACCCCGCCGAAACCAAAGGTATTGGACAGGGCGAACCGCATGTCCTTTTGCCGAGCCCGATGGGGAACATAATCCAAATCGTTTTCCGGATCAGGCTCATCGAGATTGATCGTCGGCGGCATGATACCCTCCTGGAGAGCTTTTACCGTAAAGATCGCCTCCACCCCGCCGGCGGCGCCCAGCATGTGTCCCGTCATCGATTTGGTCGAACTGACGGCGATACCGGGATTCGTCGCTCCGAAAACGGTTTTGATCGCCTGGGCTTCATAAAGATCATTCAGCAGTGTGGACGTGCCGTGGGCATTGATGTAATCCACCTCTTCGGGAGCAATTCTCCCATCTGCCAGGGCTTCTTTCATGCACCGGACGGCCCCTTCATGTCCCGGCGGCGGCGCCGCCAGATGATAGGCATCCGACGTCAGACCGTAACCGATCACTTCCCCGTATATCTTCGCGTCCCGCTTAAGCGCAGCGGACAATTCTTCCAATATGAGCAGGCCACAACCTTCACCGATAACAAAGCCATCCCGCTTTCTATCAAAAGGCCGGCTTGCCTTCTCCGGGATGTCGTTCTTGGTCGACAAGGCACGCATGGCGTTAAATCCGGCAACAGCCAGCGGCGTGACCGCCGCCTCAACCCCGCCGGTAATCATCAGGTCCGCGTAGCCGTCCCGGATCATGCGGAAGGCGTCGCCGATGGCGTTCGTACCGGCGGCGCAAGCCGTCGTCGGACAGGTAATGGGCCCCTTCAGCCCATACCGGATGGACACATGGCCCGCAGCGAGATTTGCCAGAACGGCGGGAATCATGAATGTCGCCACCCGGCGCGGCCCCGCCTGAAGGATCGTTTCCTTTTCCTTTTCTATCGTGGCCAGCCCGCCGATTGCGGAGCCGATGATGACGCCGGAACGCTCGCCGGCGATCCGGGTATGTCCCGCGTCTTGCACCGCCATATCCGCCGCAGCCAGAGCGTAGACAATAAAATCATCCAGACGGCGGTATTCCTTCTTGTTAACATGCTGCAGCGGATCGAAGGCTTTCACCTCCCCTGCAATTTTCGTATCGAAAACCGTTGTGTCGAATTTTGTAATAAGCCCAATGCCGGACTTT
>CAZTYA010000226.1:0-4097 GCA_964617255.1 uncultured Syntrophales bacterium | reverse complement strand
CGGGACATGTCCTCATATCCGGATAAATCGAGCAAAGGAAAACCTGAAAAGGGGCCGACGGATTACGATTATCCGATCAACACCCTCCCGACCGAGGTGGTGATTCGGGAAACAGGAGCCCGCATCCGGTTGAGTAAAACAGAGCGCGGCTCAGACAATCTCACAGGGCAAGGCGTTAATCTGCTGGATTTTGACAGGATTGAGTTTCCTGTCATCATTCGGTATTTTCGTTCCGGGGATCGCTTTCATCCTCTTGGCATGACCGGAACAAAAAAACTCAAATCTTTTTTTATCGACAGGAAAGTGCCTCAGGAAGCGAGAAAGGGGATTCCCCTGCTGGCAGACCGGAAAAACATCTTATGGATTGGCGGTATGGCCATAAGTGAATCGGCAAAAGTTACCCCCGCAACGAGAATCTGCCTGAAAATAGAAATTATTTGAAATTAAACCTGCCTTATTATAAAGGAAACGAGAACAACGTAACAAAATACAGATCTTTTTAAACCATTGCCGTCATTTGTGGACTGTCATCTTAAGCGAGAGCTCAATCAGCCGAGGGCTGAAAGACCCCATAATAACACCCATATAACCGTAGACTTCTTACCCGGGAGAACGTTATATCTGTGTGGTAAAGGTTAAAAAGAAAATTCAATATTTAGCTGAATAAACATTAACATCTGACCGCAATGTCAGAGCATAAGGAGTAAACAATTTGAATGCACTGCAAAAAAATATTGCCCTGTGGCTTGTGATCGGACTGATTTTTGTCTTGCTCTATCATCTTTTCAGTCAACCTCAGAACGCCCAGGAGAATATCATCTTCAGCGATTTTATCGCCTATGCGAACAAGGGACAGATCAAGGAGGTTTCCATCCAAGGGGATTATATTACGGGAACCCTGAATACCGGGAAAGGCTTTAAGACGTACAGCCCCAACGATCCCAGTCTGATCCCCCTGTTGAAGGAAAAAGGTGTCCGGATATCCGCCAAGCCCGCTGACGATTCGCCATGGTATATGACGATTCTCATTTCCTGGTTTCCCATGCTCCTGTTGATCGGCGTCTGGATCTTTTTCATGCGCCAGATGCAGTCCGGGGGCGGAAAAGCGATGGCGTTTGGCAAAAGCCGGGCGCGCCTGATGACGGACAAATCGAAGAAAGTCACCTTTAACGATGTGGCCGGAATCGATGAGGCCAAAGCCGAGTTGGAAGAGGTCATTCAATTCCTTAAAGATCCCAAGAAGTTCACCCGCCTGGGCGGGAGAATACCCAAGGGTTTGCTGCTGGTCGGTCAGCCCGGCACCGGGAAAACCTTGCTGGCCCGAGCGATTGCCGGAGAGGCCGATGTGCCTTTTCTCAGCATCAGCGGTTCGGATTTTGTGGAAATGTTTGTCGGCGTCGGCGCCTCCCGGGTACGGGACCTCTTCACGCAGGGCAAGAAAAACGCACCCTGCATCATTTTTATCGATGAGATTGACGCCGTCGGCAGGCATCGCGGTGCGGGTCTCGGCGGTGGCCACGATGAAAGAGAGCAGACCCTGAATCAGCTTCTGGTTGAAATGGATGGGTTTGAATCCAACGAAGGGGTCATTCTTGTTTCGGCCACGAACAGGCCGGACGTCCTGGATCCGGCTCTTATGAGGCCGGGAAGATTTGACCGCCAGGTCGTTGTGCCGCTTCCGGACGTAAAAGGTCGGGAGAAAATATTCGAGGTGCATACGCGCAAAACCGTTTTGGACGGAGACGTGGATGCCTCCGTTATCGCCAGAGGAACCCCCGGATTTTCGGGCGCTGATATCGAGAACCTGGTCAATGAAGCCGTGCTGTACGCATCGCGATTCAATAAGGACAAGGTCAGCATGAGCGACTTCGAGTTCGCCAAAGACAAGGTTCTCATGGGGGCCGAGCGGAAAAGCATGGTGATCACCGATGAAGAGAAGAAAAATACGGCTTACCACGAGTCGGGTCACGCCCTGGTGGCTCGCCTGCTTCCGGGAAGCGATCCGATCCATAAAGTCACCATTATTCCCAGGGGTATGGCGTTGGGCGTCACACAGCAACTCCCCATCGACGAGAAACACACCTACCCCAAAAAGTATCTCTTGAACAATATCTCCATTCTCCTGGGGGGTAGGGCTGCGGAAGAGCTGGTGCTCCATGATTTCACCACCGGTGCGGGTAACGACATTGAAAGGGCGACCAACATCGCCCGGAAAATGGTCTGCGAGTGGGGTATGAGTGAAAAAATGGGTCCCCTCAGTTACGGGAAAAAAGATGAGCAGATTTTCCTGGGACGGGAATTTGCCACCCACAAGGACTACAGTGAAGAAACGGCAAAATCGATTGACCAGGAAATCACGAATATTGTGGTCAACTGCTACAAAAATGCCAAAAGACTGCTCGAGGAAAACATCTCGACCCTGCACCATATTGCCGAGTCGCTTTTAGAAAAAGAAGTTCTCAATACGGAAGAGCTTGATCAGATCATTGAAAAGGACCGATGTGTCAAAGAAGGACCGAGCACGCAAAATGAATAATTCATTGCAACAGGTCCCCTGAGATGATTTCCGGGCAAAACATAGATTTTCGGATAAGAATTCTGTCTCAGCAGAGCGATGAGGCGCTTCTTGCACTGCTGGATGCGGTCGGTGTGGACATCTACGCGCGGGATATCCTGCTGCCCAAGATGAAGCACATGAATATTCAATTGCAGGGCATTGCGTGCCAAGTCGCGAACATCATGAAACAGGAAATGCTCGCCCTGGGCGGGGACGCGGCAGTGGCCAGAGGAACCGTAGCCTGCAGCATCCCGGCGACAGATGTCGTCCTGATGGGAACGGAGAAACAAATCAGGGCATTTGCTGAGCGGATCAAGCAACAACCATTCGGGTTAAAATTCCTGTCGGCGAAGCTGGAAGACTTGCTGGCCGGTTACCGCCGATCCAATTTTGTTCTTCATACCAATCGAAGAAAGATTGAACTGGGGAAAAAAACCCACATCATGGGTGTCGTGAACGTCACGCCGGATTCCTTTTCCGACGGGGGGCAATTTCTGTCGGCTCAGGCGGCGATCGATCGGGCATTGGCCCTGGAGGAAGAAGGGGCCGACTTCATTGATATCGGCGGCGAGTCATCCCGCCCAGGTTCGGACTTTATTCCCGCAGCGGAAGAATTGAAGCGTATCATTCCTGTCATTGAAGGACTTCAGGGCCGTCTCAATATTCCGATATCCGTAGATACAGTGAAAGCAAACGTTGCACAGGAAGCCGTTGCGGCGGGTGCGGAGATTATCAACGATATCAGTGCGATGACTTTTGATCCGGACATGGGTGTCGTGGTTTCAAAAAGTCAAGCCGCCGTGATCCTCATGCACATGAAAGGCGTTCCCAAGACCATGCAGACGGAGCCGATCACCTATGAGGATTTAATGACGGATATCATAGAGCATCTGTCGAAACAAATCACATACGCCCGTGCTCAGGGTATCCCGATGGACAAAATTGTCGTGGACCCGGGCATTGGATTCGGTAAAAGAGTAGAAGATAACCTTTCCATCATCAGGCATTTATCCGAGCTCAAGATTTTGGGCATGCCCATTCTGGTCGGTGTTTCGAGAAAATCATTTATCGGCGCCGTGACCCAGGTGGACATTCCGGCAGAGCGTATTGAGGGCAATGCGGCAGCCGTTACGGCCACCATTTTAAATGGTTGTCGGATTGTACGGGTTCATGATGTGGCGGCTACCCAAAAAATCGTTGCCATGACCGACGCGATTCTCTGCGGCATTGATAAGGTGTAACGATGATTTTTTCATGACAGGTCATGATGAAGATGAAGTATGAGCTGAAAACATTTAGTGAAGGAGAAACCAGAAAACTGGGAGAAGTGATCGGAAATTGTCTCGATCAAGGCGATATTGTCGCATTAATCGGCGATTTGGGCGCCGGCAAGACCTGCATGACCAAAGGTTTAGCCAGAAGTATGGGTGTGTCCGATCAGTATGAAATTACCAGTCCGACTTTTACCATTATTAATGAATACCCCGGGATCATGACTTTCTGGCATTCGTTCCTTCCGGGAAGTCGGGCGAGACCCCGA
>CAZTYA010000225.1:0-4107 GCA_964617255.1 uncultured Syntrophales bacterium | reverse complement strand
CTGAAAATCATATCGGAGAAAGGGGTAAACAATCTGACGACGGCGGCCATAGCAAATGAGGTCGGCATGTCGGAAGCCAATCTATATCGCCATTTTGTTAACAAAGAGGAAATCCTCAGGGAAACAGTCGCACTGATCGGCGAAGGGCTGCACGGCAATATTGAAAAGGTGTTCCATTCCGGAGAAAGCCCATTGGCGTGCTTGCGTGAGATTTATTTGCTTCACCTTGATTTTGTGGAAAATAATGCCGGAATTCCACGGCTTGTTTTTTCCGAGGAAATTCATGGCGGCAACAGTATCCTCAAAGAAATCATGTTCAATACCGTAAATGGGTATGCAGCGAAGCTGGATTCGTTGTTCCGGAACGGGCAAGTTGCGGGGCTTATTGAAAAAGGCCTCGATCCGTCCTGCTGTGCTTTAACCATGATCGGCATGGTGCAGGTGACCATATTGCGATGGTCTTTGAGCGGATTTAGCTTTTCCCTGAAAAAGGAAGGTTTAAATCTCTGGAATAACTTTGAGAAATGCCTCGTGACCAAAGACCGGCTGAATCGCGAAGGTAGTCATTGAACCGGTTATTGCGGAAAAAAAATGAATATTTGATTGGACAGAAAAACTCATGACCAAACGAAAACGAAGGAAAGGAGAAAAAAATGAAAGAAATCCCGATTAAAAACAATGTTTCCTGGATAGGTAAAATCGACTGGGAACTCAGGCGCTTTCACGGTGACGAGTATTCGACGCATCGTGGATCGACGTACAATTCATATCTTATTAAAGAAAAGAAGGTGGCGTTGATCGATACAGTCTGGAATCCGTTCGCCAAGGAGTACGTGGAGAATCTTGCCAAAATTATTCCCCTCGACAAGATCGACTATGTCATTGCCAATCACGCGGAGAGCGACCACAGCGGCGCCCTGCCCGAACTGATGCGGCATATACCCGACAAACCGATCTACTGCACCGCCAACGGCGTAAAGTCACTCAAGGGCCACTATCACAAAGACTGGAACTTCCAGGTCGTTAAAACGGGCGACCAGTTGGATCTGGGGGACAAGAAGCTGATTTTTGTCGAAGCGATGATGCTGCACTGGCCCGACAGCATGTTCTGTTACCTGACCGGTGACAACATCCTCTTCAGCAACGACGCATTCGGTCAGCATTATGCCTCCGAATTTATGTTCAATGACCTGGTGGATCAGGCGGAGTTGATGAGCGAATGCATTAAATATTACGCCAACATCCTGACCCCCTTCAGTCCGCTGGTGGACAAGAAGATCAAGGAAGTCCTGGCTTTCAATCTGCCGGTGGACATGATCTGCACAAGCCACGGCGTCATCTGGCGGGACAGTCCGACTCAGATCGTGAGTAAATATGTCGAATGGGCGGGCAACTATAAGGAAAACCAGATCACCATTCTCTACGACACCATGTGGAACGCCACAAGAATCATGGCGGAGACCATCGCCAACGGCATCAAGTCCGCTGATCCGAATGTAAACATCAAGCTCTTCAACCTTCCGAAATCAGATAAGAATGATGCCATCACGGAAGTATTTAAATCAAAAGGCATCTTGGTCGGGTCGCCCACCATTAACCGGGGCATTCTGACGGCGGTCGCTTCCTTCCTTGAAGAAATCAGGGGTCTCCGGTTTGTCGGGAAAAAGGCAGCGGTCTTCGGTTCTTACGGCTGGAGCGGTGAATCGCCGAAGGTGCTGGCGGAGCATCTGGAAAAATCAGGTTTTCAACTTGTTGACGAAGGGTTGAAGGTCATGTGGAATCCCGATGAAGCAGGCCTAAAACAGTGTTTTGAGTTTGGGCAGAAGCTGGCCGGGCTGTTGTCCTGAGAAAATTGCCGGTCTGGACATTAAGACGTTTTTAGCTTCTGGATTACTTCGTCTTGAAAAATAGATTGTAGGAGGTTGTCATGGAGATGAAAGCCAGCCGGCAATTAAGAGACGAGCATGAGGGCATCCGCATGATGCTTCGGATCATGGAAGCCATGAGAAAGCAAGCCCAGGATAGCGGTGATTTGGATAAAGATCATTTCACCGCTATCCTGGAATTTTTGCAGGTATTCGTGGATCGTTGTCATCACGCCAAGGAAGAGGAGCTTCTCTTCCCTGCACTGGAAGCTGCAGGGGTTCCCAAGGATGGCGGACCCATCGGTGTCATGCTTTATGAGCACGCTCTGGGCAGAGATCTGGTCAAAGCCATGGACGGATCCTACAGGGCTTACAATCAGGGCGATAGGTCGGCTCTTAAGGATATTTTTTACAATATCCAGGATTATATTGCCCTTTTGTCCGGACATATCGATAAAGAGAACGGCGTCCTGTTCGATATGGCGGATCACATGCTCTCCGAAACGAAACAGAGCGAATTGCAGGAGGGGTTTGACAGGATTGAAGAAGAGCGCATCGGCGCCGGTCAGCACGAGGCGTTCCACGCATTGATTCAGACCCTTGGCGACACGTATCTGAGTTGAACCGTAACGGTCAACCCGAAGACAATGACGAAGTCTTAACAGGAGGTGAATTGATGCACTCACCAAGATTAAAGGCGTTCTTCCTGTTTTTTCTTGTCCTGACGTTTGGCGTTCTCATCTTCGGCGGTTACCTCATAAACAGAGAAAAGCCCCCAATTCCGCAAAAGATTGTCAGTGATGATGAAAAAACCATCATCACCCTTGAGGACATTCTCAACGGCCAGAATTACTATTTCAGTCGCGGCGGCCAGCATATGGGGACGATCTGGGGGCACGGCTCCTACCTTGCCCCGGACTGGTCGGCTGATTATCTGCATCGCATGGGTCTTTACCTGGCTGCCCGCCATCACGGTCTTTCACCCGGACAGGCAAAAGACTTTACGCAAGCCGATTTTGATCGCCTGGAGCCGACCGAACAGGCGCGTCTGCAAATCCTGGTCAAGCAGGAAATCAAAACAAACCGGTACAATCCTCAAGCCGGGGTACTGCATTTCACGGCGTTTCAAGCCGACGCGTTTCGCGTCCTGGCGGAATATTACACGGACCTGTTTGCAAAGGGTGACGAGCGGATCAGCCTGCAGCCCGGCATCGTCCAAACGGAAGAACAGGGGAAGCAGATTTCAAGCTTCTTCGCCTGGCTTGCCTGGGCGGCGGGAACGCTTCGGCCGGATGCGCCGCATACGTACACCAGCAACTGGCCGTACGATCCTCTGGTCGGCAATGAACCGCTGCCCGACACCCTCATCTGGTCGATTGTCAGCGTTATTCTCCTGATTTTTGCTATTGCGGCGGCCTTGTTTGTCTATCAGCGCTATGTGGGACAGGACGCATATGATGCCACCCGCCTCAAGATGGACTTTGCCGAACCGAAGCCGACGCCAAGTCAGAAAGCCACATTAATCTATTTCCTGACGGCGGTCCTGCTTTTTATCATCCAGATCGGCCTGGGGTCATTGACGGCCCATTATACGGTGGAAGGCAATGCATTTTACGGCGTTTCCTTGTCCGGCATTCTGCCTTATGTGACGTCGCGCACGTGGCATGTACAACTGGCCGTCTTTTTTATCGCCACCTGTTTTCTGGCCGCCGGACTTTTTATCGGACCGTTCGTCGGCAGAGAGCCAAAAGGTCAGGCCGGATGGGTATGGGCTCTGTTTGCGGCAATCGTGGTGGTCGTCGTCGGAAGTCTGTCCGGAACATGGGTTTCGATTTATGGCTTGCTGGGGGGAAATGGATTTCTTCTCGGTCATCAGGGTTACGAGTATATCGAGCTGGGGCGGATTTGGCAGCTTCTGCTGATTGCCGGAATGCTCATCTGGCTGGTTCTGGTCTGGCGGGCAATACGCCCTGCCCTGCAAAGTGAACACGACAGCGGCGGCCTGACCCATATGCTCCTGTACAGCGCCATTACGATTCCGCTTTTTTATATGGCGGGGCTTTTTTACGGTAAGGGCAGCCATCTTTCCGACGCGGAATACTGGCGATGGTGGGTTGTTCACCTCTGGGTCGAAGGATTCTTCGAGGTATTCGCCACGGTGGTCATGGCCTTTTTGCTTTCGTACATCGGCGCCGTAAGCAGGAAATTTGCCCTGACGAGTGTGTATTTCATCATCTTTCTT
>CAZTYA010000224.1:0-4122 GCA_964617255.1 uncultured Syntrophales bacterium | reverse complement strand
TTTGTTGTTGTCGTCACGCCTGGCAAGGATGGGCAGGAAGAGCAAAGGAAGGTCCATGTGATTGACATCAGCATGGGCGGAGCGGCATTTATCTACGAAGGCACACCTGATGAATTCAATCATGCCGGTTTTATGAAAATCTCGGCGTCAACACCGCGTGACGAAAAAGTTTACTTTGAAACGGTTTCCAACATTCCGGCCCCGGGCGCCACGGAAACCAAAGAACCTTTTCGTCGCCTGGGCGTTAAATTCACTTGGATGGGGGCTTTGGGGGAATCCTATTTGAAGGATTTTATCAAGGAGAAAATGCTCTGCCGTCTGTAGACGCCCCGTTTCGGCGTTTACCCCGGAGACTGGAGACCTTCCGGCTTGCGGGGAATGATCAGCCACATGAACAGGTAAGCCAGAACGCCGAAGCCGAAAGAAAACAGAATAATCAGCATGAAGATAATCCGAACAAGAGTCGGGTCTTTTTCGAAGTATTCTCCCAAACCGCCACAAACACCGCCCAATTTTTTATCCGTATTGGAAAGGTAGAGTTTTCTCAAAGCTTCCTCCTTGCTGAGCGTTTTTTAAAGACAAATCGCCCCTTCCGTCTTACCGACCAACTCGTAAATACGGGCGACTTCTTCGCTGGAGCAAACATGTTGATGAATGGTAACGCTGACATACTTTCCCGTCCGCGACGACCGGCAGACAGGTTCCGCATCGGGAAACAGAATCAGGATTTCCTGTAATTTTTCCGCCGGGACAATGAACTTAAAAGGAAAGACACAGGGCCAGCAGTAACTGGCGTCCAATAATTCCCGAAATTTACCCGTATTTTCTGTCATCAACTCACAACGCTCCATTATGTGTCTCTCGCAATAAACTGACCGTCCGCAGAAGAGAAAACAGGACAGACTGCGCTTGATTAAACGTGATTCCGCAATCGAAGCTCCAGGGGATGGGGATTCAGATAGGTCTGTCCCTTAAGATAGGGCTGATCATACTTCCCGACATAATGTTTAAGCAGTGTCAGAGGAACAACAAGGGGTAAAAGATTTGTGCGGTATTGATTGATCAGCTCCAGCAATTCACTTTTTTCCCAGGATGAAAGCTCTTTTTTAAAATAGCCCGCCATGTGCATGAGTACATTGGCATTTTTACGTGGCGTCGCCTGCCGTTTCATCCCTTCCATGAGCCACCGTTCATAGACGGAAACCAGGTCCGGGATATTCATTGCCTTTGCTCCGGCCACCAGGCGTCCCAGTTCCCGGTAATGCTGCGGACTGTGCGCCAATATGAGCAACTTGTTGGACGCATGAAAATCAATCATATCGCTTAATTTCAAGCGCCCTCGGCGGACCAGTTCCTGCCAGCGCGCATAAATAAAAATGCGTTCGATAAAATTCTCCCGTAAAACCGGATCGTTAAGACGCCCTTCCTCTTCCACAGGCAGGTTGGGAAAGTGATCCATAAAGGCGCGCGCAAAAAGTCCCACCCCGTTTTTTGCCGCCGCCCCTTTTTCATTGTAGACTTTCACACGTTCCATACCGCTGGATGGTGATCCACTTTTGAAGACAAAACCGCAAAGCCGCTCCGACTCAAGTTCCCGGACCCGCCGTGCAACCCAGTTATTCATCCGGTCTGTCAGGTCTTGCTTTGAGCGCACCGTGATCAATATCGGTCTTTCTGCATCGCCAACCAGCCGGACCGCTTCGCGGGGCACACCAAAACCGGATTCCACTTCGGGACAAACAGGAACAAATTCGACATATTGTCCCAGGGTATCCCGTAAATAGTGATCCAGTTTATGCCCGCCGTCATACCGGACGGGGAAACCGAGCAGGCAGGTGCTGATGCCGAGTTTCATTTTTTCCATGGTGGCATCATACCAGAAAAAGTACGAAGCACAAGGCCCCTTGTTTTTTATTATTCGCCGGTGTTAAATAGAAAATATGTTTTATGTCATCATTGACGGACCATTATAAAAACAGTTGAGAAAGGATTTGCAGCATGCTTGATGAAATGAAAGCCCTCATCCGGAACAAGGACGTCTGTGTGTTGGCGACCGTTTCCGAGGGGATACCCCATTGTTCGCTCATGTCCTATGTTACCGATGAGGATTGCCGGGAATTTTTCATGATCACGCACCGGGATACAAAAAAATTCCGCAACCTTCTTCAGAACGAAGCCGTCAGTCTGCTCATTGACACACGGGAAGAAGATGTTGGGCAGAAAAGGGAACTGGTTCGCGCATTGACCGTTGCGGGCATCTTTCAAACCATTGAAAACAGGCAGCAAGAGGACCTCTGCCGAGAAAAATTACTTGCAAGACATCCGCACCTGAAAGAATTTGCTAAAAATGAAGACGCCAGGATTTTCTGTGTCCGGGCCAGATCCTTCCAGTTGTTGTGTGGTATCACCGAATCTTATTTTGAGGAAATCAATTGAAAAAACTCTTCTTACCGTAACGACTGTAAAATTTCGGCAACAGGAATAAACGGATACGGGATGAACGTCGCTTCGGATCTTCGCATAAACGAAGACCGGCACGATCACATCATTCCTTTGCCCCGGACATGATCCCCGCCACGGTTTTTTTGGTACGATCGATGATTTTTTCGTAGTTGAGACTGTTCCGCTGAATGTAATAATTCTTTTCCACATCCTGGGCGATGGGGGCTTTTTGCTCCAAGAAGGCAATCAGCCTGTCTGTTGAGGGAAACTGTTTGATAAACAATTCACTCCAGTTGTTCTCCATGACCACCCGATAATTATTCCCCTCCACGGATTCCTTGACGGCTTCAAAATCGACGACGATGAGAATTTTTGTGATCTTTTCGGGCTGGAGGAAATTTTGAAAATCGACAGCGGTGATGTTATAAGACCCGAAGACTTCACGCATTTTTCGACCCAGATTGATGATCTCCTGGATGGTGACAGAGGTCGGATTGGGAATCATTCGGACATTGACGGCTTCGAAGAGATCATTCCAGATGAGGTAGGCGATACAGTATACGACATCGGCATTTTCAACCATGATCATGTCCGCATCATGCGCCGGCGCCACCCGCCACTTCCGGGACTCAAAGCGAAATGTCAGATCAGGCACATTTATCGTGTCGATGGGTTTGTGCATGATCGGCAACTTCCCCTCTTTTCGGGCCAGACTCGAAGCCAGCTTCCTGCCGATGATGGTCAAATCCTGCGGCGCAATCAACCCCGTGACATCTTTCGCCAGATTGGAAATGTCTTTGTACATTTCCAAAAGCAGGGTCAGGATCTTGGCGCCGAATTCCTGGTGGGCCTGGAAACTCCAGGATTCAAAGCGGTTCAGATCATAGAGGCTATGCCGATCAAGTTTGTATTTTTTAAATAATTCCGCCGACAGTTCCTCCTTAATGGTCATTTTGTTCGACATCAGCTTGATTTCATACCGCAGATAAAAACATTTCTTAAGAAATTCGAAGTCCCGGTGTTCCTGCTGTTCGTAGTGGCTTAACACCGCATCCAGGGTAAACATGCTGGGATCAATAAATGACTTATTGCCGCCGCCGCTTAAAATGAGGTCGCGAAAACGGTGACAGAACAGGGCCTCCTGGGGCAATTCCATCTGCACCACCAAAAGCAGCATTTTAATAATGGATTTGAGCGGGTGGGTCAGGGCCTTGTTGAATTGCCAGAGCGCCGCTCCGAAATATTCGCTTTGCTCGATGGCCAAGAGGTTGCCCAAATCCACACAGTCGTCCTGACCAAAGTTGGGGTGCTGGTATTCCTGAAGGGCCTGTTCATAGGACTGAGGTTCTTCCGGGTTGAAGTAAACCCACCAGAAGGGTATTTTCCCGCAAACCACAATGGCGGTGCGATAGAATTCCTCTTTCAGCACGTTGCGCTGGGTGCTGCCACAGCTTTCATCGCTGACGTTACCGAAATTACATTTTTGTATATCATTGATATCACTAATAAAGAAGTAGACCGGCATTTTAAGGGTGTTATCGAGCCAGTCCTTGATCAAATAAACCTTCTGGGAAAGATGATCAAACTGGGTCGCGCTGTAATTTTCCCGATCAATACAAACCCAGAGATCGCAGTCGGAATGAGAGGTCTGGCTGATCGTACCGATACTGCCAATGGTAT
>CAZTYA010000223.1:0-4131 GCA_964617255.1 uncultured Syntrophales bacterium | reverse complement strand
ATGATGATCGAAGCGCTTTCAGATGCGGGGGTGTTGATGGGGCTTCCGCGCGAGACGGCGGTGAAGTTGGCCGCTCAAACCATGCTGGGCGCGGCTACGCTTTGCCTCCAGGGCGAGAAACACCCGGCTGCTCTTAAAGACATGGTTACTTCGCCCGGCGGGACGACCATTGCGGGGTTGAAAGTCCTGGAAGAAGGAAAATTTCGGGCAACTCTGATAAAGGCCGTTGAGGCAGCCACCCTGCGTTCCAAAGCCCTGGGGAAGTAAGCACAACAAAACGTTAATCATAAAGAAGGGGGAAAATCCTGATGAATTTTCCCCCTTCTTTTTTATCAATTTGAGCTGAAAGCCCTTAAATCTATATCCGGTTGCTCAAAATCATGCCGGAGCTTAATCCTCCCGCCGGCTGATACCCTGCCCTAGAGAAACCGCAGCCGGAATTTCACCGGCGCTTTTTATGGTCATGGGCGTTGGCTCCTCGCCCGGATGATCCGCTGTTCTTTTTTTGCGCCGCCTGGTGCGTCTGCGGGATTTTTTCTTGGGAGGTTCGGCGGGCATTTCCTGCATACCTCCCGATTCAACCATGACCGCGGCCGGTTCTTCGGCGACCTGCGGTGGCGGAGCCATCTTTTCCGGTGCCGGCACAGGCGGTGCGGCCATCGGCTGGTGCTGCTTCATTTTTTTGTCTTTATTCTTTTGCGTCTTGCCGTCCGGTTTCGATTCCGGGGTTTCCGGCGGCGGGGCATGTTCGATGAATGCTTCCCGACTGGTGACCGTGATGGACACATCATCCCAGTTCATCTCGGCACTGCCCGAGATGTGAATTGCCAGATTGTAGTCGCCTTCCAGACGGCAGAGTTCCATGCGCTTCTGGTTCAGGAGATAGTTCGCTACTTCGTGGGGCAAGGAAACCTTCATTTCCGATGCCTGTCCCTTTACCGCCTGGGATTCCAGCTTGCGGAAGGCGCTTAATGCCGTGTATTCGAGTGAAGGACGGACGCCGCTCCCGTTGCAGAAAGGGCAGGACGTATAACTGATCTCCTGGATCGTGGACTGTTTTTTCTGTCGCGATAACTCCAGCAATCCGAACTTGGAAATCTTGGAGAGCTGAATACGGGCCCGGTCGAGGCTCAGGGCCTTTTTAAAAACTTTCTCCACTTCGCCCTGGTGTTTTTTATCCATCATGTCGATGAAATCGATGACGATAAGTCCTCCGAGGTCCCGGAGCCGCAGCTGCCTTGCAATTTCTTCCGCCGCCTCAATATTGGTCTTGTAAGCCGTTTCCTCGACGTTTTTCTTGTTGGACGCCCGGCCGGAGTTGACATCGATGGTGATCATCGCCTCCGTCGGGTTGATGATGACATATCCTCCCGATTTGAGATTGACCCGCTCCTGGTAGATGATCCGGATCTGTTCTTCGAGATTGTACTTGTCGAAAAGGGGGATCTTTTCCTTGTAGAGCTTGATCATGCGGACGTTGCGCGGGGCAACGGCTTTGCAGTAGGCCCGCATTTTCCTGAAGGTATCGACATTGTCGACCAGAATTTCCTCGATTTCCGGCGTGAAATAATCGCGCAGAGTCCGGACACCGAAATCGCTTTCCTGATAAATCAAGGCCGGGGCAGAGACGGTATGCGCGGTTTTGGTGATGTCATGCCAGAGCCGGGAGAGGAGATTGTAGTCCCGGGACAGTTCCTGCTTGGTTCGGTTATAGCCCGCCGTGCGGATGATGAAGCCCATGTTTTCTTCGATCTTGACCTGGGCGACCAGTTCCTTCAGATGTTTGCGATCTTCTTCGTCTTCGATTTTCCTTGAGATGCCGCTGCTTTCCTTGTGAGGAAGCAGGACCAGGTAACGGCCGGGTAAGGAAACGTAACCGGTCAGGAGAGCGCCCTTGTTACCGATTTCCTCCCGGACCACCTGGATCAGGATTGTCTGACCGACTTTCAGAGTGGGTCGTCCGGGCGTGGAATCGCGCGGCGTTTCTCCTTCGCCCGAGACCAGGGCGGGATTGACATCTCTCAAGGGCAAAAAGCCGTCCCGCTGGGCGCCGTAGCTTACAAAGGCCGCCTGGAGTCCTTTTTCGACCTTCAGGACCACGCCCTTGTAGATGTTGCCGGTGATGGGTTCTCTTGCTGACATCTGGATGTTAAATTCCAGAAGCTTGCCGTTCTCGTCAACCGTGGCCATCCGTTTCTGTTCCTGATGGACCGCGTTGACCAACATGTGGTGTTTCATATTTGTCCTTGTCCTTTTGCCTCAAAGCCGTATCCCCGGGTTACGCGGCTCGGCAAAATCTGTTTTATTGAAAGGCGGTTATATCGCCTTTGCCGATTCTGATAATCTCCACGACGTCATCGACCAGGTTGAGGACACTGGACGGCGTCGCGGAGGAGATGCCACCGTCGATGACCATATCGACGACATGGTGGTATCTTTTTTCCATTTCTTCCGGGTTGGTGATAAATTCACCTTCGTTGTTCTTGACGCTTGTACTGATAATCGGACGACCCAACTCCGTCACCAGGGCCATGCAAATAGGATTATCGGGAACGCGGATACCCGTTGTCTGTCTTTTGGGAATGATGATCTTGGGGACGGCTCGCGATGCCTTGAGGATGAAGGTATAGGGTCCGGGCAGGAGCCGTTTCATGACTTTATATGCAAAATCGGATACTTGGGCATACTGACTGATGTCCTTCAAGTCAGAACAGATAAAGCTGAGGGGTTGCTTGCGGTCCCTTCTCTTGATGTCATAAATTCGTTCAATTCCCTTTTTGTTGAACAGATCGCACCCGAGGCCGTAGACGGTATCCGTCGGATAGATAATAACGCCCCCCTGCTGCAGGATTTCGGCTGCTTTTTTGATCCAGCGCATCTGGGGATTCTGATGATGCAGTGAAACTAACATAAAACCATCTTTGCTTGAGCCGCGCGAAGGGCTTTCCTCCGCCTCCGGACTTCTGGGAACCCCTATAGCAGAAAAAATACCGTCCTGCAATGCTATGAATTCGAAGACATGATGGTTTTGATATGCGTTTTCTTTTCCCGGCGATATCAGTCTGTTCTGATATTCTTGTTTAACCGGTCCTTGCTCAGTTTGTACTGGATACTGTCGACCAGGGCATGCCAACTGGCTTCGATGACATTGGACGAAACGCCGATCGTACTCCAGAAATCGGTATCATCCCGTGAATCCAGCAGCACCCGTACCATGGCGCCCGTGCCGTCGCTGCCCTCGAGAATGCGGACCCGGAAATCGACGAGATGCATATCACTGATTTCGGGATAGAAAGTAATCAGGGCCTTCCTCAGGGCGCAGTCCAGGGCGTTGATCGGGCCGTTGCCTTCGGCGGCGGTAATTTCCACCTCACCGCCGACGGAGATTTTGATCGTTGCCTGTGACGTAGCCGGGTTGGTTGACATCTGGGAGGTGATGACGTGGAAGCATTCCAGGGTGAAAGGCTCCTCGAATTCGCCCGTGGCTTTTTTCATCAACAGGGCCAATGACCCGTCGGCGGCGTCGAACTGGTAGCCCTTATCTTCCATCTCCTTGATTTTTTGAACGATTCTTCGGCTCATGGCCTCATCCAGACCCAGATCAACCCCCAATTCGCGGGCTTTGTACTCGATGTTGCTCTTCCCGGAGAGATCCGACACCAGCACCCGCTGTGCATTTCCGACCAGCTCCGGCTTGATATGCTCGTAGGCCACGGCGTTTTTGATGATGGCACTCACATGGACACCGCCCTTGTGCGCGAAGGCGCTCTTGCCCACGAAGGGCCGGGAATGGAGCAGCGGCACGTTGGCCACTTCACTGACGAAGTTGGACAGATTCGTCAGGTGCCGGACCGATTCTTCCGGAAGGCACTTTATGCCGAGTTTCACCTGAAGGTTGGCAATGATGGGGATCAGGTCGGCGTTACCGCAACGCTCGCCAAAACCGTTGATCGTTCCCTGGACCATTTTGACCCCCGCCCGGGCCGCTGCGACGGAATTGGCGACCGCCAGGGCGCAGTCGTTGTGCACGTGGATGCCCAGCTTCTGCGGCGGGATGATCGTGGCGACTTCTTCTATGATTTCCGTGAGTTCATTGGTCATGGTCCCGCCGTTGGTGTCACACAGGACAAT
>CAZTYA010000222.1:0-4184 GCA_964617255.1 uncultured Syntrophales bacterium | reverse complement strand
AAGTAGGGCGTCCGGTAGCAGAGGCGGAAAAGGTCTTTTTCATTGCTTCCCAGCACCGGCGGCAACTGGTAGAGGTCACCGATGAAGACCATCTGAATGCCCCCGAAAGGCTCCCTGTCGGTCGGGCCGTTTAAGCGGAGGAAGCGGTCCACGCAGTCCAGCAGGTCCGCCCGGACCATGGACACCTCGTCAATGACGATCGTGTCGAATTTCTTGTAGATGCTGTTTCCGTCTTTCTTGCGCTTACGCCGGATGGACTGCAGCGTCACATCGGGCTTGAACCCGCAGAAGGAGTGAATCGTCTGACCCCCGACGTTGACCGCCGCCACCCCCGTCGGGGCGAGAATCGCCACGTGCTTTTCCGTATGCCGCTGAAAGTAGTTGAGGAGCGTCGATTTCCCCGTTCCCGCCCGGCCGGTGATGAACAGGTGCGAGCGCGTGGTTTCCATCAGGTCCAGGGCCCGCTGGAACTCGGCGTTGAATTCGATTTTGGTGGTCGTCCGGGTCTGCATGAAAATTCCACCTGAAAAGGTTTATCCTGAAAAAAAGAAACGTCTTTTTATTTATATTCCCGGACCTGATGCAAGTCAACAGGAACACCGACATCCGATTTCAACCTGCAGCCGTTTTTCCATGCCCTTCATTTCAGAAGGCCGCGAAAACAAGCGCCGCTTAGAATCGATAACTTTACGAAATGACTTGTTATTAATAACCCACACAGAAAATAAAACGCCGGGGGCGCCAATTTTTGATATAATCGCAACATATTTTCCGCACCGCCGGCATAAACAAAACGGCATGCATGTTGCCAACTGCTTTGTCGATGCGTTGCGTTTTCACTTTTCTCCAAGGAGGTTCCCATGAAACGATGGACACTTGTTCCGGTCTTCTTAGGCATAACGCTGCTTGCCTTGCCGAATTTCTGTCCGGGCCATGCTGCTGCCTGCAGCCCACCGGACCTCATGTCGTATGCCGTCGCAGGTGAGCGTGACGTGACTTTGAACGTGAAGGAGACTTGCCAGGTCAAGGGAGAAGCCTTAGCGGTCGACGATCATAACGACGCGCATCGGCCGGCGCCCCATACCAGGAAATATATCGATGAGATGCGGAAAGATGAGCTTTTGCAGCGGTATCCGCTATCTCAGGATGGCGTCTCCCCGGACAAAAAAGTCCAAATCGCCATGGATATGGAGAAGCCGTCAGCGGAATCAGCGACGGCGCAAAAAGCGCTGGCCCCGCAACCCCTGAAGATCCTGGCCCCGCTGAACAACCAGTCGTTTTATGGTTCTCCGGCCAAAATCGAGTTCCGCATCCAGCATAACGCCGACTGTCCCGTTAAATATGAATTCCTGACCGACATTAAGGTGGGGAATTCCCACACCTGGGTGCCTGAAAATGTAAACTTGCAGGATATTCAAACAATCTCCGGGACAGACGCCGACGGGATGACACCGGTAAAAATCACGTCGGGCTTTGTAACCTTGAGAACGGAAGGTGCGTGGAAAATGCATGTCTGGCACAGTTGTCCCGGCTCAAATATTTCGAGCTGGATCGGCTTCACCGTGAAACCGGCCATCCCCGATTTTGTGCCGAAGCAGTATACTCCGCCGGGCTGGATCAAGGTACAGTAAAATTTCCGCTCATGGTCATGTCGCCATCCTTTGTCATCACTTGGGATGGCGCCGGGAGAATGCCTGTCTTGTATTCCTTGATATTTCTCGTCACTGACGCGCCTCGAAATGACAACAGAATTCGCAGCGCGGAAACTCTAAACCAGCAGAAACAGGAGCGCCACCAGGCCAAGCATCAGACAGGCGGACACATCCAACCCCAGCAACGGCACCAGGACCAGCCCGGCCACAACCGACGCCAGACACCCGCCGAACAGATCCGCCCCGTACAGGGGCGCAATGACCCGTGCCTGGTCGTCCACCTGGTGAAGACTGGCAAAGGCGAACACAGCGGCCACAAAAAAACCGGAGGCAAACAGTAAAAGCGACGTCCCCAGGAGCCCCAGTGTCACACTCCCCCAGAGCAGACCGGCAATGCCCGCCGTCAAAAGGAAAAACCCGCCCAGAATCACCGGGCCCCAACCTTCACGGCTGCCCGCCCTTTTCACCCCCCAGTTAACCGCCAGGGAACCCACCGCCAGCCCGGCCATGAAGGCCGTGAGGAGCAGCCCCAGATCCCGGTACAGGACCCCCGCCTTGACCTGGTAGTAGAGAATCAATATCGTCTCCTGCACCATGCCGATAAAAGCCGCCGTAAAAACGAGGAGTCCCCGACTGAGACCCTCCCGCCTGCGGATTAACGCGAAAAACAAAGCCCATCCCGACAAAACGATTCCCGACACGGTAAGAAAGGCGCGGCCGGAAAGGGATACATCGAACCCACCCACGGCCGGGAAAAATTTCGACAACCACATCAAAAGCGTATAGCGGTAGCACAGGGGGCGCACATCCGTATTCGGGGTGACCCCCGCTTTCTGCAGGTCCCTGTTGATTTCGGCAAAGCGGTCGTTCATGTAGAGATAACGGATATATGGGAGCGACACCAGCCGGGCGGAAATGTTGCGTTCCTGCCAGCGTGCGACCAGCATTTCCGGCGATTTCGGCAGAACCGTCGCCGACGCCAGGATGACGTTGGTCGTTCCGGGGAGAAAAACGACCTGGGGGAACACCCTGTTCAGTGCGGCGTGGACACTCCGCATCCGTTCCCGTAAAACCGGCGTCCAGAAATTCTCCGCCGACCGGAGGCGCAGGGCCAGCACGCCGCCGGGATTCAGGCGCGACGCGCAGAGGCGGAAGAATTCCTCCGTATAGAAGCGGTTGGCCTGTCCCGTATCCGGTTCGGGCATGCCGACGAGGATCACGTCATAGGCGCCCGGCTGATTCAGGTATTGCCGGGGATCGGCATAAACCAGGCGGACATTTATCTCTTTAAGAGATTCCTGAATAACGCCGGGCAGATACGGGCGTACACTCTCCAGCAGGGCTGGATTCAATTCCACCGCCGTGACCTCCCGGGGCTGATGCTTACGCACCTCAACAATCAATCCTTCCAGGGCGCCGCCCAGCAGGAGTACCGACCCCGGCCGGGGATGCTGGAGCATGGCCGGATGGACAAAGGCTTCGGCGGCAGTCCCCTCGGTTTCAAAGGACAGGGTGTCGTTCTCATAGACCGCCACCTGACCGGAGAGCCCCGTCACAGTGATCCGGCCGTAGGCCGAATCGCGGCTGACCAGGAGATCGGGGTGATTCCAGGCTGTAGCCTGCCGGTCAAAAATGGCCGCCCGCCACAAAAGGGAAAACAACAGGATGAACAGAATCAAGCCGCTGGTCCGGAACGGGTGATCCGCCTTTTCCACTGCGAAGACGACACCCAGCAGGGTCAGCACGCTGCAGAGAACGGCGATGGTCAGATTGGGGATGCCCCAGAGGAGAAACCCCGTTGCCAGTAACCCTCCGACCACCCCGCCGGCGCATTCCACGGCGTAGGCGGACGCCAGCGTCCGCCCGCTTTGGCAGTACAGCCGGGCGCAGTCCCGGAAAAGCCACCCCAGCAGCATCCCCGGCAGCGACACCGCCAGCATGACAATCCCGAATTGGTGGTAGAAGGGGAGATACGCCCCCGGCACACCGGCAAACAGGACCCGGCTGCCGCGGATGAAGAAGACGTCCGGAAGCAAAAAAACCGCCCAGAGAAGAAACAGGGCGGGAACGGTCCAGGTAGAAGCAGCGTTGATCCGGGAGCCGATCCACGTCCCGGCAGCGCTCCAGAGGAGCCACACCCCCAGGGCCAAAATGTAGAAAAGCTCAACCCCATACAGGGCGACGTTCAATTCCCGCAGGAGCACCACCTGCCCCAGGATCGAAATCAGACCGATGATGAAAAGCGAGAGGGTGTTCATGGCTAAATCCCTGTATGTTTTCCTATCATTCTCCGGCAAAGGTCATTTCGACCGCAGGGAGAAATCTTGCTGTTTCCTTGTTTTCTAATTAGTTCAATGATGAAGTCCCTGCTCCCTTTAGAACTTCTCAATTTCCCCCAAAAACTAGTATGGTGTTCATGGTTTTCTTGCGTTGGAACAGAACAGTATCCGTAATTACATAAACTTTACACATGCGTACATGATTCAAATATAATAAATTTTCTTTCAAGATACTGCTCACGCGGAACATTAT
>CAZTYA010000221.1:0-4204 GCA_964617255.1 uncultured Syntrophales bacterium | reverse complement strand
TTGACCATAATTGCCTCCACGTGAGGTAAGATTTCAGCTAAACTTCACTTCCGGAGTTTCGCGTTCCGTAGCCAGTTCGATTTCGAAAAACTCCGCTTTGGTGAAATTGAAAAGCGAGGCCAGGATATTGTTCGGAAACGACTCCACCATGATATTGTAGTCCCGGGCGGCGCCGTTGTAGTAACGTCGTGCCAGTTGAAGCTGTTCTTCGACATCGGCCAGGGTCTTCTGGAGTTGGATAAAGTTCTGGTTGGCCTTGAGGTCGGGATAGGCTTCCGCCAGGGCAAATATACTTTTCAGGGCCTGGGTGAAACTGCTTTCCAGTTTTCCCGTTTCCTTCACCGTCATGTCCGAATCGGTCATTTTGGAACGGAGGCGGGTGATTTCTTCAAAGGCCTTGCGTTCATGCTGGGCGTACCCCTTGACGGTTTCGACGACATTGGGAATCAAATCATGACGGCGTTTGAGTTGCACATCAATGCCGCTCCAGGCTTCGTTGAGGAGGTTGCGGGAGCGGATGAACCGGTTATACGTGACGGCAACGATGATGATCAGCACCACAATAACGGCAATAATAATGTACATGGTATTCCCCCTGAAGGATGATGTGGCGGTTCCGGTATGACCTGTGCTGCCGTGGCAATATAGCATATTATTGCTTTGCGCATAATCAGTAATTTTTTAGCATGATGCATGTGTTGTCTTAGTGAAATACGGGAGTTTTTTATAGAGTGGGAGAACTGCGTTCATGATTGCGTTGCCAAAGGAAGCCACTCGAGAGCTTACCGTCAGTATAAGTATGACGCAGACAATAATTCGTTGACATCATCGCCGTTATTCGTGTACTGATCAAGCAAAACGAAAACAAACCAACCCATAAAAAACAGACGAATCAATCATGATTAAGGCCAATCAGGTTGATCAGTCTGGCAGCGCCAGGGGATATTCTATGAGTGAAGCAGGTTTTATCGATTATTATGAGTTACTGCAACTGAGTTCGAATGCCGATAGCGATACGATCGAGCGGGTGTTCAGGCATCTTGCGAAAAAATATCACCCCGATCACGTAAATTCAGGAGATGATGAACGTTTCCGTTTAATTCTCGAGGCATACCGAACCCTGTCTAATTCGGAGTTACGCGCCGGCTACGATGTCAAATATCAGACTTATTGGAATTCCAAGTGGATAGTGGTCTCGGAGGCCGCCACACGTAACACGTTTGACGACGACTGGGAAACACGCGAGACCCTTCTGTCGCTTTTATATGTTCAGCGCCGCCGCAACATGAATAATCCCGGGTTGGGTGAATATGAAGTGGCACGCCTGCTCAATAAACCCCTTGAATTAATTGAGTTTCACGTCTGGTATTTGAAGGCGAAAGGATGGGTTGAACGCCTCGATACCGGCCAGTTGGCAGTCAGCGCCCTGGGGGTCGATCAGGTTGAACAGGGCAAATTTCAGCTCAGGCCCGAAAATCTGCTCACCGCACCCGGTGATCAAAACCGGGACGTGGAAAATTGACAGGCGCCAACCATTTATCAAGCTCATTTTGACAGATAAAGACAGCGGCAGGCGCGGTTAAACCGCCTGTGCGTCAAGGATCAAGCAAAAATACGCGATGATTCATAAAGGATTCAAGTAAGTCGGGCCCTCAACCTGTTTTCCTCGCCTTGCAACAAAGACCTTTCCTATTATCAACCACGTTTCTCGTTACCTGTTTTTATCGGTGTAGATGAGCGTTTCTGGCGGCGATCCCCAAATCGCGTATCTTCCAGGGCCGACTTCAGGCGATTGAACATGTCCAGCGTCTCCGGGCTCATCTCTTCCCGCGGGCCGGCGATGGCTTCGCAGATGGCGAGTGCATCCTTCCGTGCTTCGGGCGTACGGATCAAGGCCGGCAGAGTCGCCATCGCTTCTTCGGGGGCAAAACTGACGATCAGGCTTGCGCGATGGATCATGCGCGTGAGTTGTTTCGCAGGCATGCTCGCAAAGGGTTCGGTCACCGTCATCATTTGATTGGCCCGCTCCAGACGGTCACGGCGTACCTGCTTGCGGGATCGGGCCAGGAAGATCAGCATACGCACAATGCCGTCCGCAAAACCGCCGATATTGATCCGGTCAAGGGCATCCTGAACGGTACTCAGGGTACGCAGGTCTTCCGGAGGCGCTTCGCTGATGGTTCGGCTGAGGGGTTTTCCCAAGGCCTCCACCGGCGGCAGCGTCCAGAGTAGATGGAAGTTCCATTCGATCAGGGCAGTCTGCAGGTTACGTATACCGTCCCACCATTGGGTGATCAGATCGGCGTTAAATTGCTCCAGCATCCGGAAGGGATTATCTTCTGCTGCAGGCCGTCTCTTTTTGAGAACCTCATCGGCCAGGGCTGCAACGGGCTGCATCAAGGGGTTGCGGTCGCTTTCCAGCCAACGTCGCGAACGCATCGGGCTTGCCTGGGCCAGGATCTTGGCGCTGACCTCATTACTCATAGCCTGAACTGCCGGCCGCAGCGTCAGGTCATAAGCCTCGGCGCTCAACTCGGAGCAGCGCGTAACGGCGGCAAACGGCAGATTGGCGTCGTCGCCGCCGCACTGGGCCATCATTTCCGGGATGGTGCGATCGACAAAGGCGACCTGAAAGGTCTTGTCGGCGCCTTCACCGAGAATTTCCGTGATGACCATTTCATAAAGACCCGGCGCCAGGGCCTCGATGGCCTTAAGCGTCGAAACGATCTGTTTGTGTTCCTTCATGGCCACGGACGAAGAAACAAAAATACCGAGGTGGCCGACATTTTCATGCAGCGTATAGAGGATGCGCTGACCGCGGGCGCGAATTTCCTCGACGTCGGTATAAAGATGGGGAATCCAGGCCAGAGCCTGTTGCGGCGGGGTGATGTTATCGCCGTGGGAGGCAAAGACAATAATCGGCGCTTTAATCTGGCGCAGATCGATATGGGTCCGTTCATTCAGGTTGGCGCAACCGCGGGCGATCCGATTGCCGATGAAGAGATTTTCGACAATCCAACTGATTTCCTCCGCAGTCATGAAATAAAAACTTCCCCACCATCGTTCGAAACCGACAAACCGGGAGACCTCGGAATCGATATTGTTCCAGAGGTGATAATACTTATGCCACCATGTTTCACCAGGGCTCAAACATTCGAAATTCAGCACCAGATTGGAGCCGTCAAACAGACCATTGCCCAGATCCGAAATCATTCGGACCGCAGCGGCGCCGCCGACCAGACCTCCAAGATAGCGCATCGGATTCTTGCCTTTCTGGCCGGCCCAGTAGGCAAGGGGGGCGCCGTTGGCGACAACCGGACCGGTAATATCCGGGTCGGTTGCAGCCAGCAGCATGGCCGCCCAACCGCCCTGGCAGTTGCCGATAATGACGGGCTTCGGGGAATTCGGATGGCGACGGCGAACCTCACGGACAAAATGGGCCTCGGCCGCGTTGACATCGGCTATCGTCTGACCGGGAACGGGCAGACGGGTAAAGGTGACGAAGTAAGTGGGGTGCCCCTGATGAATTGCCGCGCCAACTTCGCTTTCATGCTTGAAGCCGCCGATGCCGGAACCGTGTCCGGCCCGGGGATCGATGATGATGTAGGGTCTTCCGTCTTCACGAACCATGCATCCTGCCGGCGGCACAATGCGCACCAGGGAGTAATTGACCGGCCGGGGCAGACTCTTGCCGTCCACGACGACAATGTGATCCCAACTCAGCACGGTCTTATCGCTGCCTTCTTCATGTTCGACAAAGAAATTGCCCCTCTGTCTCAATGCATCGGTAAAAAGCACCGCCCGTTGGGCGGCGTCAGTCCAGTAATCGCGCCATTGCTCAGACCATTGCGGGGTGTTCAACGCGGCGCTTACCTTCAGAAAGGTGTCGGTGTTTTCCCTGCCCCAATCAAGAGCGGTTTTCATGGCGTGCTGACTGTGGGTACGGGCGATAAAATCGAGGTCCCGAATGTAGCGAGAATAATCGTCGCCGGATGGTTTCGTATAAGAGGCGAACGGACTCTGCCAGGAATTCGATAAGGCATTGGGCAGACTGAACAGTTTTGTAAAATCGGGGAAGCTGGACATAGGTTGCTCCTCACTATCTAATGTTTTTTTTGATATAGCAGCGCCCTTTTTCCTGGCCGTTATATAAGCCACAAGGATCTTTCATGTCAATAAATACAAGCAAACTGCGTTCCATCCC
>CAZTYA010000220.1:0-4207 GCA_964617255.1 uncultured Syntrophales bacterium | reverse complement strand
GAAGACCAGCCTATCGAATGGTGGTTTGTGCAGGGATTTTATGAGGGATGTCAATCCGGGCGGCGCCATTTCCTGGCTTGCCTTTTTCGGCACAACGTTGAACCGGGTTCTGGAAGGCACGACAACGGTTTTTCCCTGATCGTTTCGGTTTTAGACCCGCAAACACAGCGAAATGAGGTCTTGAGCCAGATCGATCCGTATTTAATCGACAATCTTCAAAGCTTTAATCGACAGGCCTGGAGCGGCAATCTGGATCCCTTGCTTTTCGATACCTACATTCAGGAGGTCACGGCCTATGGACCGCCGCATCCCATCCGCCTGGAAAAAGCGCCGGTGCGCCTTCAGGCGGCGCCGTTCAGCGTTTCCTGGAAGAAATATACCTTAAAACAAACTGCTGCCGGTTTCAGGTTGTGTTTTCAGGAGCCCGAAAGCAAAAGAATGTGCCGATTAAACCTGCAACCGGTGTCCTCCCGCATGGTTGTCGAAGACAAAAAATTCGGACAAGGTGAGGGGATGGCTTATGCGACCTATCCGACGCTTCGCCTCAACGGCCTCGCCGCCGGGGAAACCGTCAACGGTGAGGCGTGGCTTGACCATCAATGGGGGCGCTATGGCGGCTGGTTTGTAAACCGTTCCAGGCAGGGGAAGTTGATGGGTTGGGACTGGTTCGGCATCAACCTGGACGACGGCACGGAACTCCTAACCTTGATCCACCGGGATATGGAAACGAATAAATCAGCTGGTGCTTTTGGTGCTGTGCATTTTCAGGGGCAAGAGCCGCTGCAATTGGAGAAAATCGATGCAAAACCCACGCGGCACTGGAAGAGTCCCCGGACCCATATCGATTATCCCGTGCAGTGGCGTCTGAAAATACGGGAAATCGACGCAGAATTCATCGTCGAGCCTCTGGCGGATGATCAGGAGATCGTGATGTTCGGCCTGTTGCGGGCAATTTGGGAAGGGGCGGGCCGGATCCGGGGTACAATCCGAGGGCGGCCGGTAACGGGGCGGGTTCGCATCGAACTTTACGGATACGGATTCATATTTGATTTTCAGAAGTACACGGGAGAATACATCAGCGAATTGGATGAGGATCTGAAAAGATTTTTCCCCAAGGAGATCAAAGCCGCCAAGCTGCAGAAATTTATCGGGAAGCCGGTTTGGAAGCATGACCCTTTGGCCCATACGGAAACGCTGGCGACGCCGGTGTGGGATCTCATCGCGCGTAACGGGAAGCGCTGGCGTTCCTTGTTTGCCCTGCTTCTTCTGGAAGCGTTCGGTTTTTCCTCTCAGCCTTACCGCTCCCTATTCTCGACGATACCGGAGCTTACCCACAGCGGCGCTCTGATTATCGATGACATTGAGGACAATTCACGGAAGCGGCGCGGCGAGGATTGCATCCATCTGCGTTACGGGTTGGACGTCTCCCTCAACGCGGCCAATACCTTGTATTATCTACCGTATTTGCTTTTTGCCGATCATCCGCATCTGTCCGACCCGCAGCGCTTGGCACTTTACAAGATCATGGTCAAACATGCGGTAAGGGCGCATTTCGGACAGGGGTTGGATATTTACTGGTCCCGCAACATGCACGTCGCACAGTGGGAGAAATGGCTTGATGAGGCCATGCCGGAGAAAATTTTACAGATGTACGCCTACAAGACATCGGCGGTAATCGAGGGGCAGGCGGAAACCGTGGGAGTTATCACCGGCGTTGCTCCGCGGCTTATAAAGGCCGGTGTGGATTTTAGCCGCGAATTTGGTGTCGCGTTCCAGATTATGGATGACCTCCACAACCTCAGTCGGTCGAAGAAATGGACGAAGATCTGCGGTGAAGACATCATGGAGGGAAAAATGACCCTGGTCCTCTTTCAGGCCGTCAAGAAACTGGAGGGTGAGCCAAGGAAGCGGTTGATTGCCACGATCTGTTCCAGCGAGCGACGCAAAAATGCGGTGGTGCGTGAAGCGATCCGCTTGATACGTGCATCCGGGGCGGTGGAGGCATGCCGTCAACAGGCCAGGGACATGTTCGAGGACGCATGGCGACGATTTTCCCGCCGGCTCCCGAATACCGAGGCCAAAATCATGCTGCGCATGCTTTGCCGGAACTTGCTGAATCTCAATTTCGACCTGTAGTGCCGGATAGTTAAGAACGATGACCTTTTTAACATTTATTGTAAAAGATATCGCCCGGCGGAAGATCAGGTTTGCTCTGACTTTTTTGGGAATTGCCATCGGCGTTGCCACGTGCGTGGTCATGCTGGGCTTGAGCGAGACCATCCGTGACGCTTTCAAAAACGCCTATCTGAAGCGCGATATTGATATCGTGGCTTTCCAGAAAGACCAGATCTACATCTTTTCCAGCAAGGTCGATGCTTCCGTATCGGTGCAATTGCAGGCCTTTCCCGAAGTCCGGGACGCCACGGGCGTGCTGGTAGATTTCGTCGGCTATCAGGACCATTATCTGCCGGTTTATGGTTGGGAATTCGACAGTCCGTTATTCAAAAAAATCCTCATCACTCAGGGACGCATTCCAGAGGCCGGAAAGAACGAGGTCATCCTGGGTGATGTTTTTGCCGCAAATGCCAGGGAAAAGGTCGGTGATAAGCTAAATATAAAAGGCATCGATTTTGATATCGTCGGTGTTTACAACAGCGAAAGCACCTTCGAGAAGTCCGCCCTGATCGTGCCGCTTGAGGCGTTGCAGGCTCTGGATGAAAAGAACAAAAACGCGGTGATGGGCATCAACATCACCCTAAAGGATGCCTATCGGAACAAAGGGGTCATCGACAACTTGGTCCAAAAGATGACACGGCGTTTTCCTGAACTGACCATTCAGCCGACCGACCTTTTTATCGCCGACCGCGCAAAACAGAGCCTGCTGGGGGACAAGCTGGCCAATCTGGTGGCCCTCATTACCCTGATCGCCGTGATTCTGGGACTGGCGAATACCATGCTCACATCGATCTTCGAGAAGAAGAAGCTGATCGGACTGCTGTTGGTGATCGGATGGCAAACGGGCGATCTCCTCAAGGTGCTCCTGGCGGAGTCCCTCTTCATGATTATTTCGGCCGGACTGGCGGGAACTGCTCTGGGCATCTATGCTACGGACCTGGTGTTTAAAACGATGGATGTGACCATCCTGATACCGAGCCTGGGGAGTGGATTTCTGATCAAGATTTTTCTTGCCGTATTCCTGGCCGGTATCATTTCCGCGATCATCCCGTTATGGGTGATCAGTAAACTGAACCCAATCGAGACGGTGAAAAATGGGTAATGAAAATTCATCACCTGTCGTCCGTACCGTCAATCTGACCAAGGTCTTTCCGCAATCCAGCGTCAGAGCTCTGGACGACATCAACCTGGCGGTGACCGGCGGCGATTTTGTCTGCATCAAGGGACCCAGCGGCAGCGGTAAAAGCACCCTGCTGAATACGTTGGCCGGTTTGATCGATCCTACGGACGGGGAGGTCTGGATTCAGGGCCGGCGTCTTCAGGATATTCGGAACAAAGCGCTGTTCCGGAGGCAAAGCATCGGTTTTATCTTCCAGGATTTCTATCTGTATCCGGACTTCACCGTTCTGGAAAATGTTCTGTTGCCCTTTATCCGCTCGTTTGCTTTTGACGGGAAACTCTCGGATAAGGCCAGGCGAATCCTGACCGATATCGGCATGGGCGGCAAACTGCGGCAAAACGTCAACACCCTTTCCACAGGCGAGCGGCAGCGGACCTGCATTGCCCGGGCAATCCTCCACGACCCCGCCTTGATCCTTGCCGATGAGCCGACGGGTAATCTGGACAGCAAAAATGCGGTGCTGACCTTGGAAATCCTTAAAAAAATCAACACGGACCATCAGGCCACGATCCTGATGGTCACGCATGATGAACAGGTCATGCATTATGCCGGGAGGGTGATCGCAATCGTGGACGGGAAAACGACGGCAGACAGTGTATGACTATCGGCGCGCTATTCCAAGCCTACCCTTATCTGTTTACGAATATCGTGAGTTTCCTGATTTTTGTAGTCGGCGGTCGGTTGATTCTCCCGAGACGACACTGGGGCGTCATGTTGATTAGCGGTGCGCTCAATGCGCCGGCCTTCCCGTTCCTGATCCTTTTGGAGAATGAATACTGGAAGCCGGTGCGCGCGGGCGGCTGGATACTGGGCGTGGAAGATATCCTCTGTTCGTTCATGGTGGCCGCCATG
>CAZTYA010000219.1:0-4210 GCA_964617255.1 uncultured Syntrophales bacterium | reverse complement strand
GTTTCCGAACAGACGGAAGGTCAAGGATACGGGACGCGCGAGATGACCGACGAGTTCGATGGGGAGAATCAGGGGCGCCAACCAGGGGCTGGGACCAATGAACTGCTTGACGTATTTCCAGCCATGGATTTTCACGCCAACGATATGGGTCAGGACAAAAACGACGAGGGCCATGCTGAGGTTTGTATTCAGATTTGCCGTCGGTGACTCAAAGCCCGGAATGAGTCCCATGAGATTTGACGTCAGGATGAAAAGGCCGATCGTCGCGATGAGGGGGAAGAACTTCTTGCCGTGTTCTCCCATCGTATCGAGCAGCAGCTTGTGCATGGCATCGATGATGACTTCCATGACGTTCTGGGTGCCCCCGGGATTAAGGCTCAGGCGGCGGGTGGCCAGGAAAGACAGAAGGGCCAGCAGCAGCATGATCAACCATGTATAGGCCACATGGGTCGGGATACCGGGAAACGCAAGTTGTAAAAAGGACAGGGCGTGCATCTTTTATTTAACCTCCTCCAGGCAGTTTTTTTTTGACAGGGTCATGATCGCGGTCAGCACCAGGTTGATCACCACCACGGAAAGACCGACCAGAAGCCCTACAATGTCTACTTTATTGCTTGTAACAATGAAAAAAAGTACCACGGCCGTGACGGCCAGCCGGATATAGTATTTGAACATCATCGCCGATTTCGCCGATCCAGTGAGACGGGCGAAGACATCCTTCATGTTTTTGTAAAGCCAGTAAAAGTTGATGATACTGATCAGACCGCCCAGAAAGACACCCAGAGCAAAGCGGGAAGACATGAAAAGGAGGCTGAGAAGAAGAAATATCCCCAACAGGATCCAATTAAAGATCTCAATTTTTCGCTGGAGGGGGTCTTTTTCTATGAGGTTCACTTTTTATACCCTTAATGAAGGGCGTATCATCCTTGATTTTCTTAATTAAAAGATAAACATTCCGGAATCCGGCAAACACACCCAGGATAAGCAGAACAATGGTGAAGTAAGGGGCGGTCCCGAACTTGCGATCCAGGTAGTTACCCAGATAAATTCCAACAAAGATCACAATGACCATAAAAATGCCTACGGTGCTGGCATAGGTCATCTGCACAAGAGATTTCTTTGCATCCTTATCCATTGGCGTGGGGTCAATAACATGAAAAAAAGGTCAAGTCAAACAAAAATTCCTCACCGGACACAAAGGGTTACCCCCGGTACGATGATCTCCGTACAGGACTCAGACCGTCCCGGAATTCTTCACATACCAGTCGATCGTTTCGCGTAAACCCTCCCGCAAAGGTGTATCGGCGGTAAAGCCGAATTCCCGGAACGCTTTTCCCGGATCGACGGCCCGGCGGGGTTGTCCGTCCGGTTTGGTCTGATCCCAGAGGACCCGGCCTTTAAAACCGGTCAACTCCACAATCAGCGCCACAAGATCGGCGATGGCAATCTCGCTGTTGGTGCCGATATTGACCGGCTCGCTCTTGTCGTAGCGTTCAGCGGCCCCCGCGATGGCCCGGGCGGCGTCTTTGACGTAGAGGAACTCCCGGGTCGCCTGCCCGGTTCCCCAAACCGTAATTTCGTTCTGCCCTTCCCGGATGGCCCGAACGCACTTCTCAATCAGGGCGGGAATCACATGGGATGAGCGGGGATCGAAATTATCACCCGGGCCGTAGAGGTTTGCCGGCAGCAGGAAAATCGAGTTGAAACCGTACTGCGACCGGTAGGATTGGGATTGGACCAGCATCATCTTTTTGGCCAATCCATAGGGTGCGTTTGTCTCTTCCGGGTATCCGATCCAGAGGTCCTCTTCCCGGAAGGGTACGGGCGTGAATTTGGGATAGGCGCAGATCGTGCCGATGGCGACAAATTTATCGATCCGCCGGACCCATCCTTCGTGCAGAAGCTGTGTGCCCATCATCAGGTTTTCATAGAACAGGGTCGCCGGGTTTTCCTGATTGAATCCGATCCCGCCGACTTTGGCCGCCAGATGAATGACGATGTCCGGTTTTGTTTCATCATACATCCGGGCGATGTCATCGCCATCGACGAGGTTATACTCCGGTAAATCCGCTATGGCGAGTTGTTCGCAGTTTTGTTGCCGGAGTTGGTCAAGCAGGTGCCGACCGAGAAAACCCTTGCCGCCCGTCACCGTGATTCTTTTACTATGGATTGGCGAAGTCATAGATTCCTCAATACATCGTTAATAATTTCAACTGTTTTAGTTATATCTGCAGTCGTATGGGCAAATGAGAGAAAGGATGCTTCGAAGGCTGACGGGGCGAGGTAGATGCCCCGCTTCATCATTGCTTCGAAAAACCGCACAAAAAGGGCGCCGTCGGAACGTTGGGCCGAGGCCAGATCGGTGACCGGCCCGGCGGAAAAAAAGAGGGTAAACATGGAACCGGCCTGATTGATCGTGACAGGAAGACCTTTTTGCTCAAAAAGACGACGGATATTCAGGCACAGATCCTCCGTTTGGGCATTCAGGGAATCGTATTCCCCTCTCATGTCCTTGAGCATGTTCAGGGTGGCGCATCCCGCCGCCATGGCCAGGGGATTCCCGGACAGGGTACCGGCCTGGTAAACCGGACCGGTGGGGGCCAGGCAGTCCATGATATCTTTTCTGCCCCCGAAGGCGCCGACGGGGAGCCCGCCGCCGATAATTTTGCCCAGACAGGTCAGATCAGGCAGGATACCTTTCAGGGTCTGTCCGCCGCCATAGGTCAGCCGGAAGCCCGAAATGACTTCATCGAATATTAAAACGATGCCGTGTTGCCGGGTCAGATTCCGAACGCATTCCAGAAAATCCGTTTCCGGAAGGATCACACCCATGTTGCCGGGAATGGGTTCGATGATGACGCAGGCGACGTCTTGGCCATATTTTTCAATCGCTTCCGCGAAGGTTTCCGGCTTGTTGAAAGGCAGAGACAGGGTCAATGAGGCAAGGGCCGCCGGTACGCCGGGACTGCCGGGTATGCCCAGGGTGAGGACCCCTGAGCCGGCTTGAACAAGGAGTGAATCGGCATGGCCGTGGTAGCACCCGTCAAACTTGATGATCTTGTCTTTACCCGTAAACCCCCGGGCCAGACGAATGGCGCTCATGGTCGCTTCCGTACCCGAACTGACCATTCTGATTCGTTCGATGGACGGGAAGGCCTCTTTGATCAGTATCCCCATGATCGTTTCCGCTTCCGTTGGGGCACCGTAACTTGTTCCCCGTTCGGCGGCCGCCCGAATGGCTTCGACGACCCGGGGATGGCTGTGACCGAGAATCATGGGCCCCCAGGACAGCACATAGTCGATATATTCATTGCCGTCGACATCGTAGATCTTCGATCCCGATGCGTGGTCAATGAAACGCGGCAAAGATTGAACGGCATTGAAAGCACGGACGGGACTGTTGACGCCCCCGGCAATAATCTCCCGGGCTTCCTGAACCAGGCGTTCGGATTTATTCGTCATGTTAAAAATACTCCATGCTGGTTTTTTTCAGTTCCGTCACGCTTTCCAGAACAATATAGTCCGAGATGGAAACAGCGGTCGACATCGTTTCCAAAAGTTTGTCGAGGGGACCGTCCTTGAGGTGAATCATGGTGAAAAGATTGTATTTCCCTTCGAACGACGGGCTTCGTTGATAACAATGGGTGACCTCCGGGAAAGCGGCCAGGCGGTTGCCCACATCCGGACAACGTTCGTCCGGTACGGCCCAGATGATCATGGCATTACGTGTGAAACCCGCTTCCCGATGGCGAATCAGGGCGGCCATTTTGCGCATAATCCCCTCCTTTTGCCAGCGCGTAAGCGTTGTCAAAACTTCGCTTTCCGGGATGCAGTCCGTCTTCTCCAGGGCAGCGAAGGGGCGGGACACCAGGGGCAGGTCGTGCTGGAGGAAGCAAATGATCTTCTTTTCGCGGTCGGTCAGTTCCACATCGGATCCTTAAAAACCAAATATCTAAATAATTCCTATTACGGTGACCAAATAAAATCAAGTCGATTGATGGTGTGAATCGACCGGGACAATCACAAAGATTTCCATGGGCAATTGGACTGATGTGGAAAAAACTTTTCCCCCTTGATTTCTGCTTGACATTTACCGTAGCCTTCGGTACGAAATGCTAAAAAGGGAGGGAGCTTCCGAATTGGAATGGCATCCGCCCGCGAAAATCAGCAGAAGGAGGTGAAAAAAATCGTTTTTTTAAGGTATTTAACC